>NZ_JBLWEX010000084.1:0-9967 GCF_048323875.1 Yersinia sp. LJYL362 | reverse complement strand
ATTTGCGCGACTTACTCGCTCCTTGGGGGCTAGACGTCCCGGAGCGTGCGCTACGGGAAATGACATTAGACAGCCGTGTTGCCGCTGCCGGGGATTTATTTGTCGCTATTGTCGGCCACCAGACGGATGGGCGTCGCTATATCCCGCAAGCTATCGCTCAAGGTGTGGCGGCTGTGGTTGCTGAAGCTGATGGTGTGGCTCCGGATGCCAGTATGGTCGAGATGCATGGTGTTCCTGTTATATATCTGCGTAATTTGAATCAGCACTTATCCAAGCTGGCGGGACAATTTTACCATCAGCCGGGTGCCGCATTACGTTTAGTCGGTGTGACCGGAACCAATGGTAAAACCACCACCACTCAATTGCTGGCGCAATGGGCTCAAATGTTGGGCGAAACCAGTGCAGTGATGGGGACTGTTGGCAATGGTCTGCTAGGCCAGGTTATCCCGACTGAGAACACCACCGGCTCAGCGGTTGATATCCAGCATTTGCTCCGCAATCTGGCTGACCAAGGGGCGACTTTTGCCGCGATGGAAGTCTCCTCCCATGGTTTGATTCAGAACCGCGTAGCCGCATTGCCGTTTGCTGCCGCAGTGTTCACTAACTTAAGTCGTGATCATCTGGATTATCACGGCAATATGGCGAGTTACGAAGCAGCAAAATGGCTGTTGTTCTCCACCCATCAGTCCGAACACAAAATCATTAATGCTGATGACGAAGTCGGTCGTCGCTGGTTAGGGCAGTTGCCGCAAGCTGTCGCCGTTAGTATGGAAGGCAATATTCCTGTGGGTTGGAATGGCCCATGGCTATCTGCCACTCAGGTTCACTATCACGATAATGGTGCCAGCATTGCTTTTGACTCAAGCTGGGGCGAAGGCCAGTTAGAAAGCCGCCTGATGGGGGCATTCAACGTCAGTAACTTGCTGGTGGCATTGGCAACACTGCTTTCACTGGATTACCCACTAACACAATTATTAGCTGCCGCACCTCATCTACAACCAGTGTGTGGGCGGATGGAAGTATTTAATGCACCGGGCAAACCGACGGTAGTGGTGGATTATGCCCACACACCGGATGCATTGGAAAAAGCACTGGCGGCGGCACGTTTACATTGTAAAGGCCAGCTGTGGTGTGTGTTTGGTTGCGGTGGTGATCGTGACAAAGGTAAGCGCCCACTTATGGGCGGTATCGCGGAACAACTGGCTGATCGGGTGGTTGTCACTGATGATAATCCACGTAGTGAAGAGCCGCAGGCGATTGTCGCCGATATCCTCAGTGGATTGCTGGATGCCGGACATGCGCAAGCCATTCATGGCCGCGCAGAAGCCGTGACCAGCGCCATCATGCAAGCTAAAGCCGATGATGTGGTGTTGATTGCCGGCAAAGGGCATGAAGATTATCAATTGGTTGGCAATCGCCGCTTGGATTACTCTGACCGAGTCACCGTCGCGCGTTTGTTGGGGGTGGTGGCATGATTAAGGTCTCACTGCATTTTCTGTCCACGCTGCTGAACGCTGAATATATTGGTCGCGATAGCGCCGATATTACCGAAGTGACCATTGATACCCGTAAGGTCACTCCTGGGTGTTTATTCGTTGCGCTGAAAGGCGAGCGTTTTGATGGACATGACTTTGCAGAAGATGCTGTTGCCGCTGGCGCTGGTGCTTTGCTGGTAAGTAAACACTTACTGGTGGAGGCGCCACAATTAGTGGTTAAAGACACCCGCCTGGCATTGGGGCAATTGGCTGCATGGGTGCGCCAGCAAGTGCCTGCCCGTGTGGTAGCCTTGACCGGTTCCTCCGGTAAAACCTCAGTAAAAGAAATGGTTGCGGCGATTTTGCGCCAATGTGGCAAGGTGCTGTATACCGCCGGTAACTTTAATAATGATATCGGCGTGCCGCTGACCTTGCTGCGTCTGACGCCCGAGTATGATTTTGCTGTCATTGAGCTAGGTGCAAACCATATCGGTGAAATTGCCTACACCACGGACTTAAGCCGCCCTGAAAGTGCTTTGGTGAATAATTTAGCTGCCGCACATTTGGAAGGTTTTGGCTCACTGGCCGGAGTGGCTCAAGCCAAAGGCGAGATTTTCGCCGGCTTACCCGCGAATGGTACAGCGATTATTAATGCTGATAGCAATGACTGGCCGCACTGGCAGGAAACATTGCATAACAAGCGCGTATGGCGTTTTGCACCTCTCGGTGCAGAAGATATCGATTTCTTTGCCAGTGACGTGCGTATTACACCAAAAATCACTCATTTCACTCTGCATTCTCCCTTCGGCACGGTGGCTATAGAATTGCCACTGCCGGGGCGGCATAACATTGCCAATGCATTAGCCGCCGCGGCGTTAGCCATGTCGGTCGGTGCTAGTTTAGCTGCCGTTCGTGAGGGGCTGACGCAATTACAGGCCGTACCGGGTCGCTTATTCCCGATTGAACTTGCTGCTGGCAAGTTGCTGCTTGATGACAGCTACAACGCCAATGTCGGCTCCATGACCGCCGCCGCGCAAGTACTGGCTGAAATGCCGGGCTACCGAGTGATGGTGGTGGGTGATATGGGCGAGTTGGGTGAAACCGCAGTCGATTGTCACCGCCAGGTGGGCGAAGCCGCGAAACAGGCGGGCATCGATAAAGTCCTTAGCGTAGGGTCATTAAGCCAGACACTTAGCGATGCAAGCGGGTGCGGCGAACATTTTCAGGATAAGAACACTTTGGCAGCCCGTGTCAGTGAGTTGCTGCTCGAACATCCGGTTATCACAGTCTTAATTAAAGGTTCACGTAGCGCCGCCATGGAAAATGTCGTGCGTGCGTTACAGGAGAAGGCATCATGTTAGTTTGGTTGGCTGAATACTTAGTAAAATTTTACTCGGGTTTTAACGTCTTTTCCTATTTGACGTTCCGCGCCATTGTCAGTCTGTTGACGGCATTAATTATCTCGTTGTGGATGGGGCCGCATCTGATCGCCTATTTGCAGAAATTACAGATTGGTCAAGTCGTCCGTAATGACGGGCCAGAGTCACATTTCAGTAAACGCGGCACCCCGACTATGGGCGGCCTGATGATTTTGTTCTCCATCACTATTTCGGTTCTGATGTGGGCCTACCCATCTAACCCGTATGTGTGGTGTGTGCTGTTTATTCTTATTGGTTATGGGATTGTCGGTTTTATCGATGATTACCGCAAAGTGGTACGTAAAAACACCAAGGGCCTGATTGCTCGCTGGAAATACTTCTGGCAGTCGATCATTGCACTGGCTGCCGCTTTTGCGATGTACAGCATCGGTAAAGATACCCCAGCTACTGAGCTGGTGGTGCCTTTCTTCAAGGACATCATGCCGCAGCTTGGCTTGCTCTATATCCTGCTGGCTTATTTCGTCATTGTGGGCACCAGCAACGCGGTTAATTTGACCGATGGGTTGGATGGTTTGGCGATTATGCCAACGGTATTTGTTGCTGGTGGTTTCGCACTGGTGGCCTGGGCGACCGGTAACGTGAACTTTGCTGCATACCTGCATATTCCTTATCTGCGTCACGCTGGCGAGCTGGTGATTGTTTGCACCGCGATTGTCGGGGCTGGGCTGGGCTTTTTATGGTTCAACACCTACCCGGCACAAGTGTTTATGGGTGATGTTGGCTCGTTGGCATTGGGCGGGGCGCTGGGTACCATCGCGGTATTGCTGCGCCAAGAGTTCTTATTAGTGATTATGGGCGGGGTGTTCGTGGTTGAAACACTGTCGGTCATCTTGCAAGTCGGTTCCTTTAAGTTACGTGGGCAGCGCATTTTCCGTATGGCCCCGATTCATCATCATTATGAACTTAAAGGCTGGCCAGAACCGCGGGTGATCGTGCGCTTCTGGATTATTTCGCTGATGCTGGTGCTGATTGGCCTGGCGACGCTGAAGGTGCGGTAATTATGGTTGATTATCAGGGTAAGAAAGTCGTCATTATCGGGCTGGGGCTAACCGGCCTTTCCTGCGTTGATTTCTTCATCGCGCGTGGCGTAACACCGCGAGTGATGGATACCCGTATCAATCCACCGGGCCTGGATAAATTACCCGAAAATGTCGAGCGTCATGTTGGTGACTTGAATCAGCAGTGGTTATTGGATGCTGATTTGATTGTTGCCAGCCCCGGTATTGCGTTGGCACATCCTGCTTTGAGTGAAGCCGCGGAAGCAGGTGTTGAGATTGTCGGCGATATCGAGCTGTTCTGTCGTGAAAATCAGGCACCGGTGGTAGCGATTACCGGCTCTAACGGTAAAAGTACCGTCACCACTCTGGTCGGCGAGATGGCGAAAGCGGCTGGCTGGCAGGTTGGCGTAGGGGGCAATATTGGTGTTCCTGCTCTTAACTTACTGAAACAGTTGACCTTGCAAAAACACGAAAATCAATTGGTGGTGTTGGAATTATCCAGCTTCCAGTTGGAAACCACCTCAAGCCTGCGTGCCAGTGCGGCCACCATACTGAACGTGACGGAAGATCACACTGACCGTTATCCGTTCGGTTTGCAGCAATATCGCGCAGCTAAGCTGCGGGTATATGAAAACGCTAAAGTTTGTGTCGTGAATGCCGATGACGCGCTCACTATGCCAGTTCGTGGTGCTGATAACCGCTGTATCAGCTTTGGGGTGGATGTCGGTGATTACCATTTGAATAAGCAGCAGGGAGAGATCTGGCTGCGGGTTCGTGGTGAGAAGGTGCTGAATACTCGGGAAATGAAATTAACCGGACGGCATAACTATACCAATGCGCTAGCCGCACTGGCATTGGCTGATGCCGTGGGTATTCCGCGCTCATCAAGTTTGAAAGCGTTGACCATGTTCACTGGTTTGCCGCACCGTTTCCAATTGGTGTTTGAACACAACGGCGTGCGTTGGATTAACGACTCCAAAGCCACCAACGTGGGTAGCACAGAAGCGGCTCTGGATGGTTTACAGGTTGATGGCACTTTGCATTTGTTACTGGGCGGCGACGGGAAATCGGCAGATTTCTCCGGGTTAACCCGCTTTTTGCAAGGCGACCATATCAAGATTTACTGTTTTGGGCGTGATGGTGAGCAACTGGCTGAGCTGCGTCCGGAAGTGTCGCAACTGACTGAAACAATGGAACAAGCCATGGTGCTACTGGCGAAATCACTGGCACCGGGCGATATGGTGTTATTGTCACCCGCTTGCGCCAGCTTGGATCAGTTCCGCAGTTTCGAGCAACGTGGTGATGAGTTTGCTCGTCTGGCAGAGGAGTTGGGCTGATGCGTATGCCGGGGCTGGGGCTGTTTAATACCGTAAAACATTTTGTGATGGGGTCGCGCGAAAGCGACACCACCAGCATGGTGCTTTACGACAGAACCTTGCTGTGGCTGACCTTCGGTTTGGCAATTATTGGTTTTGTGATGGTGACATCGGCATCGATGCCAATTGGTCAGCGTCTGGCAGGTGACCCTTTCCTGTTTGCCAAACGTGATGCGCTGTATTTGGCACTGGCATTCGGTTTGTCGCTGGTGACTTTACGTATTCCAATGGATGTCTGGCAGCGCTATAGCAATATTATGTTGCTGATTTCAATTGTGATGTTGCTGGTAGTGCTGGTTGTGGGTAGCTCGGTCAACGGGGCATCCCGCTGGATCTCTCTCGGGCCGTTGCGCATTCAGCCGGCTGAGCTATCTAAGTTATCGCTGTTTTGCTACCTGGCCAGCTATCTGGTACGCAAGGTTGAAGAAGTTCGCAGTAACTTTTGGGGTTTTTGTAAACCCATGGGCGTAATGGTTATTTTGGCCGTATTACTGCTCGCGCAACCCGATTTAGGTACCGTGGTGGTGCTGTTTATCACTACGCTGGCGATGTTGTTTCTGGCTGGTGCCAAAATGTGGCAGTTTTTAGCCATTATCGGTTCTGGTGTGTTTGCCGTTTGCCTGCTAATTGTTGCCGAACCTTACCGTATGCGCCGAGTGACATCATTCTGGAACCCGTGGGCGGATCCCTTCGGCAGTGGTTACCAGTTGACCCAATCGCTGATGGCCTTTGGTCGCGGTGAATTCTGGGGGCAGGGCTTAGGGAATTCAGTGCAGAAACTGGAGTATTTACCGGAAGCACATACTGACTTTATTTTCTCGATTTTAGGCGAGGAACTCGGGTATTTCGGTGTGGTTCTTGCATTGTTAATGGTATTCTTCGTCGCTTTTCGTGCTATGTCCATTGGGCGTCGCGCTTTAGAGATAGATCAGCGATTTTCTGGCTTTTTGGCCTGTTCGATTGGTGTCTGGTTTAGCTTCCAGGCGCTGGTTAACGTTGGGGCTGCTGCTGGAATGTTGCCAACCAAAGGTTTGACACTGCCGCTGATAAGTTACGGTGGTTCGAGCCTGATTATTATGTCAACGGCCATAGTGTTGTTGTTACGCATTGATTTTGAAACACGTCTGGCAAAAGCCCAGGCGTTTGTAAGGAGTGCCCGATGAGTGGCAAGACCAAGCGTTTAATGGTGATGGCGGGTGGCACTGGGGGGCATGTCTTCCCCGGTTTGGCCGTAGCTCATCATCTGATGGCGCAAGGCTGGCAGGTGCGTTGGTTAGGCACCGCCGACAGAATGGAAGCGTCATTGGTACCCAAAAACGGTATTGAAATTGATTTTATTGAGATTTCTGGTTTACGCGGTAAGGGCTTGATGGCCCAACTGACCGCTCCTGTGCGTATTTATCGCGCGGTTCGTCAGGCGAAGAAAATCATGCGTGATTACCAACCGGATGTGGTGCTGGGGATGGGCGGTTATGTTTCCGGCCCCGGTGGTTTGGCAGCATGGTTGTGCGGTATCCCGGTGGTATTACATGAGCAAAACGGGATTGCGGGTTTGACTAACCGCTGGCTGGCCAGAATCGCGAAAAAAGTTTTACAAGCATTTCCAGGGGCATTCCCGCACGCCGACGTGGTGGGTAACCCGGTTCGTACTGATGTATTGGCGCTACCATTACCTGCTGATCGCTTAGCTGGCCGCGAAGGGCCGATTCGGGTGTTAGTCATTGGCGGTAGCCAGGGTGCGCGAGTACTGAATCAAACCTTGCCGCAGGTTGCAGCAACATTGGGTGAACAGATAACTATTTGGCATCAGGTGGGTAAAGGCGCATTACCCGATGTGCTGCAAGCCTACCAGCAAGCAGGGCAGGGTGATAAGCATCAGGTAGTTGAGTTTATTGATGATATGGCTGCGGCTTATGCCTGGGCTGATGTGGTGGTTTGCCGTTCCGGTGCGTTGACGGTCAGCGAAGTTGCCGCAGCAGGGTTACCGGCGATTTTTGTGCCGTTCCAACATAAAGACCGGCAGCAATATTGGAATGCATTGCCGCTGGAAAAAGCTGGTGCCGCCAAAATTATCGAACAGCCACAATTTACAGCACAAGCGGTGAGCAACCTGTTAGCCGAGTGGGATCGTCCCACCTTATTAGCGATGGCCGAGCAAGCAAGACGGGTGGCTATTCCTGACGCAACTGAGCGAGTGGCCGCCGAAGTGGTCGCTGCCAGTAAGTGATACAGAAAAGATAGTTACTGAAAAAAAAGATAGTTATCGCTCGCACTTATGCGGGCTATGAATATGTAACAGACAAAAAAGTGAAGAAAAACGTGAATACACAACAACTGGCGAAACTACGTACTATCGTGCCCGAGATGCGTCGCGTCCGGCACATTCACTTTGTTGGCATCGGTGGTGCCGGCATGGGTGGTATCGCTGAAGTGTTGGCAAACGAAGGTTATCAGATTAGCGGTTCAGATTTGGCACCCAATCCGGTCACTCAGCATTTGACTTCATTAGGCGCACAGATTTATTTCCATCACCGTCCAGAGAATGTGCTGGATGCCAGTGTGGTGGTGGTTTCAACAGCAATTTCTGCGGATAACCCGGAGATTGTTGCCGCTCGCGAGGCGCGTATTCCGGTGATTCGTCGTGCTGAGATGCTGGCTGAATTGATGCGTTTCCGTCATGGGATTGCGGTGGCTGGTACGCACGGCAAAACTACCACCACAGCGATGGTTTCCAGCATTTATGCCGAAGCAGGTTTGGACCCAACATTTGTGAATGGCGGTTTAGTTAAAGCGGCGGGCACTCATGCCCGGTTAGGTTCAAGCCGTTATTTGATAGCCGAAGCTGATGAGAGTGATGCGTCATTCCTGCATTTGCAGCCGATGGTGGCGATTGTCACCAACATCGAAGCCGACCATATGGATACTTATCAGGGCGACTTTGAGAATTTAAAACAGACATTTATTAACTTTTTGCACAACTTACCATTCTACGGCCGTGCAGTGATGTGTATCGACGATCCAGTGGTGCGTGAGTTGTTGCCACGGGTAGGTCGTCATATCACCACCTACGGTTTCAGCGATGACGCCGATGTACAGATCGCCAGCTACCGGCAAGAAGGCCCACAGGGGCACTTCACACTGAAACGACTGGATAAGCCGCTGATGACAGTGACCTTGAATGCACCTGGCCGTCATAACGCGCTAAATGCGGCTGCGGCAGTGGCTGTCGCGACCGAAGAAGGTATTGAAGACGATGACATCCTGCGTGCGCTGGCAGGGTTCCAGGGGACTGGCCGCCGTTTTGATTTTCTTGGTAACTTCCCGCTGGCAGCGGTCAACGGAAAAGAAGGCAGTGCCATGCTGGTGGATGACTATGGTCATCACCCGACAGAAGTGGATGCCACGATTAAAGCTGCACGTGCTGGCTGGCCGGATAAACGTATTGTGATGGTGTTCCAGCCGCACCGTTATACCCGAACACGCGATTTGTATGACGACTTCGCTAATGTTCTGTCGCAAGTTGATGTTTTACTTATGTTAGATGTGTATGCCGCCGGAGAACCGCCAATCCCAGGCGCGGATAGCCGCTCGTTGTGCCGTACCATCCGTAATCGTGGCAAATTGGACCCTATTTTGGTGTCAGACAGTGATACGGTGCCCGAGGTGTTAGCGCAAGTGCTGAATGGCGATGACCTGATTCTGGTTCAGGGCGCAGGCAACATTGGTAAGATTGCCCGTAAATTGGCTGAGCTTAAATTGCAGCCACAGACAAAAGACGAGGAACATCATGGCTGAGAAAGTTGCGGTACTGCTGGGTGGGACCTCTGCTGAACGTGAAGTGTCATTGTTATCAGGCGAGGCGGTATTAGCGGGCTTGAGAGAGGCGGGTATCGATGCTCATGGTATTGATACTAAAGACTTCCCGGTGACACAGCTTAAAGAGCAAGGCTTTGATAAGGTCTTTATCGCTTTGCATGGGCGCGGTGGTGAAGACGGTACGCTGCAAGGGGTGTTGGAGTTTCTGCAACTGCCTTATACCGGCAGTGGTGTGATGGCTTCAGCGCTGACAATGGACAAATTGCGTACCAAATTGGTGTGGCAAGCTTCAGGTTTGCCAATTTCGCCTTATGTCGCGCTAAATCGTCAACAGTTTGAAACACTTTCGTCAGAGGAATTGGCGGCGTGTGTCGCTAAGCTTGGCCTGCCATTAATCGTTAAGCCAAGTCATGAAGGCTCTAGCGTAGGAATGAGTAAGGTTGATCAGGCGAATCAATTGCATTCTGCTCTGGTTGAAGCTTTCCGTCACGACACTGATGTGCTGATTGAGAAATGGTTGAGTGGGCCAGAATTTACCGTCGCGATCCTTGGTAATGATGTTTTACCGTCGATTCGCATTCAGGCTCCCGGTGTGTTTTATGATTATGAAGCTAAATATCTGTCTGATGAGACCCAGTACTTCTGCCCAAGTGGCTTGAGTGCTGAGTTAGAGCAACAGTTGGCTGCATTGTCATTACAGGCCTATCAGGCATTGGGTTGCAGCGGCTGGGGCCGAGTTGATGTTATGCAAGATAGCGATGGCCGTTTCTACCTGCTTGAAGTGAATACTTCACCGGGTATGACCAGCCACAGTTTAGTGCCGATGGCTGCCCGCCAATATGGGTTGAGTTTTTCCCAGTTGG
>NZ_JBLWEX010000083.1:0-9963 GCF_048323875.1 Yersinia sp. LJYL362 | reverse complement strand
TACCGTTTAAGATCATGCCGACAAGTATGATGAGAACTACCCACCAGTAATCTGCGAGCCAATGCATGGTTAAATTCCTTTACCTGTCATCTTTCAAATTGCTATGTGTTAACCGCAGCTTGAAATCGATTAGGTATCGTTATAAATCGTGAAAAAATCATGGGTAAATGACCGGTAAGCCACTCACCACCCGCCACATCCTGTGATTGCCAGGCTTCCAGCAGAATGGCCGGGGTCAATAAATGTTCCGCAGTGACCGCCAGAGGGCGGTAACTCAGGTGCCAAGGTTCAGCGGCAACGCCGCCGGTGTCTTCACTAAAAGGCCGGTAAAAACCAAACTCTGCCATATGTGCATCAAGCCATTGAGTTAGCGGATAAAAATACCCACCCTCCTGGTATTCCCACGGCTCCAGTTGCAATTTTGCCTCCACAGGTAACAGTGATGGGTCGTAAATATCCAAATCACTGCCCCAATGGTGACGGCTGGCCCCCGGCAGGGCGGACCAACGCAAAATAGCTTCACAACGGCTGGCGGCATCAAGCTGAGAAATGTCGATCGGATGACTGTCTTTATCTAATACTGGTCGCTCACCGCGAAATTTACCATTCCAGATAGCCAATTGGCGCTCAAAATCGCGAAAAGTGCTGGCTGGCTGCAAATCAAAACCCGCCACTTTAGCGGCCTGTTGCAGGGCGAGAAAGGCAGTAACAGCCTGTGGCTGCATGCGGTGGTTACCGGTTAACACCACCAAATGTTCCGTTGAGCGCCCGGTAACCATTTGTGGTGTCAATGTATTAGCTGTCATGCAATAAGTTGCTCCATGATTCTCTGATACATTCGGCTCAGCAGTTGTAAATCAGCAGCGTGAACACATTCATTCACTTTATGGATTGTGGCATTAACTGGCCCCAATTCAACCACTTGCGCGCCCATTAAAGCAATGAAACGGCCATCAGAGGTACCCCCGGTGGTCAACAGTTGCGGCGTTATTTCGGCATAATGCTCGACGGCATTAACTACAGCATCAACCAGTGCGCCACGTGCGGTTAGGAAGGGCTGGCCAGACAGAACCCATTCCAAGGTGTAATCGAGTTGATGGCGCTCCAGCAATGCCTCAACCCGCTGCTTAATCATGCTGTCAGTCAACTCAGTGCTGAAGCGGAAGTTGAACTGCACATAGAACTCACCGGGAATCACGTTATTGCTGCCAGTACCGGCATGCAAGTTGGCAATCTGCATACTGGTGGCAGGGAAAAACTCATTGCCTTCATCCCATTGTGTCGCTACCAATTCATTCAGGGCAGGCATTGCGCGGTGAACCGGATTGTCAGCCAGATGAGGATAAGCCACGTGGCCTTGAACACCGTGGATGCGCAAATTGGCAGTGATAGAGCCTCGGCGGCCATTTTTCACCACATCACCGACGCGGTCGGTACTGGATGGCTCACCCACCAGGCAGTAATCCAGCCGCTCATGGCGCGCCATCAGGGCGTTAACCACTTTAACGGTGCCATTAATCGCTTTGGCTTCTTCATCGGAGGTAATCATAAATGCCAGGCGGCCTTTATGATGCGGATGTGCGGCAACAAAGCGCTCAGCCGCCACCACCATGGCCGCCAGCGAACCTTTCATGTCAGCAGCACCGCGGCCATACAGCATGCCATCGCGAATGGTTGGCTCAAATGGCGGGCTGCTCCAGTGGCTTTCATCACCGGTAGGAACCACATCAGTATGACCGGCAAATGCCAGTGTCTCGCCTTCGCCACGCCATGCCCAGAAGTTGAGGGTGTCACCAAAATTCATCGGTTCGACAGTAAAACCGATAGCCTCTAAACGCTGAATCATGATCTCCTGACAGCCCGCATCATTAGGGCTGAGCGACGGGCGTTTAATCAATTGTTGGGCCAAGTCGATTACTGGACAGATCATGTTATTGCACCTCAATAGCGTTTTGGTTATGGGGTCTGTTTTGTTGAGGAAGATGTTGCTGAATAAACTGTTGGTAAGTTTCTATTTTGAAACCCAGCAGCAGCTCACCATTGGCAGCTTCGAGTAGGGGGCGTTTGATGATAGCGGGCTGTTCCAGCATCAGCAGTTTGGCCGATTGCCCATCAGTAATAGCATCGCGCTGGGTGGGGGGCAATTTACGCCAGGTTGTGCCGCGAGTATTCAGCAACGGCTCCCAACCCAGTTTATCAATAAAACCTTGCAGACGTTCGTCACTCAGTCCATCTACGCGATAATCGTGAAATTGATAGGCCATGTTTTGTTCTTCCAGCCAGCGGCGGGCCTTTTTTATGGTGTCACAATTCTTAATGCCATAAAGGCGCAATAATGGGGTTGCTGGGTTATCTGACATGGAAAAATAATACCTCGGCTAGAATGGCGCGATTATGCAGGATAAATACCAGGCCAGTCACTGATGTGGCTGCCTGGTTTGTCCATAATGCGGGAAAATGGGCTATGAATCCAGACAGCTATGGGGTGTTTATACCCGTCATCCTTCAAACTGCATATGCGTTGGCTGCACTCAATTACCCGAATCACTTACTTATGTAAGCTCATCGGGATTCACTCGCTTGCCGCCTTCCTGCAATTCGAATTATTTTGGGTATAGCGCGTAAATGCGCACGTGCAGTCGAGGGATTTAGCCGATTCGGTCAAGGTCAGCGGCATATTGGCGAATAGCTTTTTGGTAGAGGCTGATATCTTGATGGTTCGAGGTTTCAGCCAGCAATATCAACAGTGCTGCCACCGCTTCTTTGGTTTCACCCAAATTGTACAGTGTCATGGCACGAAACAAGGTTATCTCTTTTGCTTGTGGAAAACGGGTCAATGCCGCGTCAAAGGTATTTAATGACTCCTGATATAACCCCAGCGCCCGATAAGTGCTACCCAGCCCAAGATAGGCTTCCTGTAGTTCATTTCCCGTCAAATCATGCTCGATAGCCGCACGATAGAAGGGGATCGCTTGCAACTCTAGCCCTTGCACATCATAAAGAGAGGCAATTTTATACAGCAGGCTAGCGTTGTCTGGGTCGCTGCGCAGTAAATTTTGCGCCATTGCCACTGCATCATCGTAACGGCCCAACTCTTTCAGCGAATCAATAGAGTGCTTCATGGTTTTGCTCTGTGGTTGACCCATAAACAAGGTGTATCAATGAGCACGCTACTCCGGAATCACCTCACAGGCAAGCAAAGTGGCGGTTTACTCACTAATCGGCCTATTTTGTATTCCACTTTAATTATTATGGATAATTTTATTGAGTGATAATGACACTAAGTTAAGGTTAAAAAACGAGCACCATCACAAAATAGGAAGACAAAGAATTAACTTCATTGCTAATCAATGGATATTGAATATATGTTCATGATTGGTTTCATAAATGTAAATTGGAGTTAATTCTATGTTACGGAAGATTAAAGTGTTTATGATCAAGGCAGTGGCACTGGCGACGTTCTCTGTGTCCATTCAATCCGCCGCGCAACCCCCAGTTTATTACCCCACTGATTATCAAAAAATTGTCGAAGGTGCCCAAAAAGAGGGCAAAGTGGTGGTGTATGCCTCCACGGATATTAAGGCCGCCGCCCCGCTAATTAAGGGGTTTGAAGCCGCCTATCCGGGGATTAAAGTTGAATATAACGATATGAATAGCACCGAGTTATACAACCGTTATATCAGTGAACAGGCATCGGGCAGTGGCAGTGGTGATGTGGTGTGGAGTTCCTCTATGGATACCGCCCTGAAATTGGCTATCGATTATGCGCAGGAATATCTCTCGCCAGAACAGCAAGAATTGCCCACATGGGCAGTATGGAAAAACAAAGCCTATGGCACCACTTACGAGCCGGTGGTGTTTATTTATAACAAGCGGTTGATAGCGCCAGCCGATTTCCCGACCACCCACGCCGCACTGGCAAAATTTATCGCCAGTCAGCCGGATAAATTCAAAAAGAAAGTCACCACTTATGATATCGAAAAGTCAGGTTTAGGATTCATGCTGTCAGTACAGGACTTCAAAGCTGATCCTAATTATTTCGCAACTTTGGCGGAGATGGCCAAAGGGGGGCTGACGGTGCAATCGTCCACTGGCACGATGATGGAAAGAGTGTCATCCGGCGAAAATCTGATTGGTTTCAATCTCCTTGGTTCTTACGCTGAAGCCCGGGCCAAAACTGACCCTTCCCTTGGGGTTGCCTACCCGCAGGACTACATCCTGGTGCTGTCGCGCGTCATTTTCATCAGTAAAAATGCAACTAATAATAATGCGGCCAAACTGTGGCTTAACTATGTATTGTCCGAAAAAGGCCAAACCATTTTGGCTAATCAGTCCGATATTCCTTCCATCCGCAATGATATCGACGGCAGCAATGACATCGACGGTATGACCAAAAAACTGGGGGCAGCGCTCAAGCCTATCCCGGTTGATGAAAGTCTCTTGGAATATATGGAGCAGGCTAAGCGTCTGGACTATATCAAACAGTGGCGTCTTGCTGCCGCGAAATAATGGCATCCTCTGGTGCGTATGGCTGATGGGCGGTGCGCACCCCTGATTTACCCTTTGTTATTCATGGATATCTAACCCACAGGACTCATTATGAAAGCATTGCGCAGAAAGTGGCAGGGCTTGCCGCGCGGCTTGGTCGTGTTGATAACAACATTGGTTATCTACGTGCCGCTGTCATTTATTGTGATTCAAAGTTTCCTTTCTGCCCCTTTTTTCTCCCCCGCCAAAGTGCTCAGCTTCGAAGCATTCCGCTTTATTTTTGCTGATCCTGATTTTTATAAAGCACTGAAAAGCGGATTTATTCTGGCGTTCGGGCTGGTGGTTATTGCTATTCCTCTGGGGGGGATCCTGGCCTTTCTGATGGTCAGGACGGATTTACCGGGGCGGCGGATAATAGAACCCTTAATTCTGGTGCCTATTTTTGTTTCCCCAATGGTGCTGGCGTTTGGTTACGTGGTGGCGGTCGGGCCGGTGGGCTTTATGTCCCTGTGGGCTGAAGCCTTACTCGGCGTGGTGCCGTGGAATATTTATGCCATGTCCAGCATTGTGGTGATTGCTGGGCTAACACATGTTCCCCATGCTTATTTGTATATCTCATCAGCATTACGCAGTGTGGGTTCTGATGTTGAAGAAGCTGCGCGCACGGCGGGTGCCACGCCTCTACAGGTCATGAGTTCAGTGAGTTTGCCGATGGTGCGCCCGTCAATCCTCTATGCCACGGTATTGCTGTTTTTCCTTGGGCTGGAAGTGTTCGGGCTGATGTTGGTATTGGGTGATCCTGAGGGCAACCTGGTGTTGGCAACTTATCTCTATCAGTTGACCAATAAACTGGGCACCCCGTCTTATCACCTGATGGCTGCGGTTGCCGTGGTGCTTATCTGCATCACTATTCCGTTAGTGATGTTACAGCGCGTATTGATGCGCACGGCGAACCGTTTCGTGACAGTCAAAGGCAAAGCTTCTCAGGCGCGGCTCTTGCCGTTGGGCAAATGGCGTTGGGTAGCGGGGGCCGTGGTGGCCTTTTGGCTCACCGTCACTATTGGCGTCCCCCTGTTGGGGGTGGTGCTGCGCGCCTTTGTGTCTAACTGGGGCGTGGGGATATCCATCTGGGATGAGTTATCCATCGAGACTTTCCGCACTATTTGGCAGCAACCTAATCTGTTGCGCGCTATCGTCAACTCAATGGCTATCGGGGTGTTCGGCGGGGCGCTGGCGGTCATCTGCTATCTGTTTATCGGTATTGCTATGCACCGCAAACCGGATGGCGTCACGCGCTTTCTCGATTACAGCGTGCTGGTGCCGCGTGCGGTTCCGGGCTTGCTGGCGGGGCTGGCATTCCTCTGGGTCTTCCTGTTTTTGCCAATGTGGCTGGATAACTCGTTGAAAGAGGGCTGGTTATCCGTCTTACCGATGGCTGAATGGCTGCGGGAACATCTGGTGGTGTGGCTCCGTTCTTTGCGTAGCACCATCTTCAGTGTGTGGTTGGCCTACACCGTGGTGTGGATGGCCTATGGCCTGCGGCTGATTTCCTCGACATTGCTACAAGTGGGGCCTGAGCTGGAAGAAGCGGCGCGCAGCAATGGTGCGAGCCGGGGCCAGGTTACTCGACATGTCACCATTCCGTTAGCCCGCTATGGTCTGATTGGCTCATGGCTGCTGATGTTCCTGATTTTTGAGCGCGAATATTCCACCGGGGTTTATCTACTTTCTCCGGGGACGGAAACGATCGGCTCAATGTTGGTCTCACTGTGGGCGGCAGGTGCCATTGATATCGTCGCCGCACTCTCCTTTATTAATATCCTGCTGGTGGTGTTGGGGCTGGGTATTGCACTGCGCTTTGGAGTTAAATTAAATGATTGAACTTTCAGTAGATAACTTGCATTTAACTTATGGCGATAACCCTGTATTGAAAGGGGTATCGATGCAATTAAAACGGGGCGAAGTCGTCTCACTGCTGGGGCCATCGGGGAGTGGA
This sequence comes from Yersinia sp. LJYL362, assembly GCF_048323875.1. Taxonomy (NCBI): domain Bacteria; kingdom Pseudomonadati; phylum Pseudomonadota; class Gammaproteobacteria; order Enterobacterales; family Yersiniaceae; genus Yersinia; species Yersinia sp. LJYL362. The sequence goes on along the minus strand of NZ_JBLWEX010000083.1, from coordinate 3,479 downwards.
AAAACGACGTTATTGCGGGCGGTTGCCGGGCTGGAGAAACCGGTACAAGGGCGCATTATCATTGGTGAAAATACCGTTTATGACGGTATGTCGCGCCACGAAATCCCCGCCGAAGAACGCAATCTGGGCTTGGTGTTTCAGTCTTATGCTTTGTGGCCACATAAAACGGTGTTTGAGAATATTGCTTACCCGTTGAAATTACGCAAAATCTCGGCGGTGGAAATCACCCGGCGGGTACAAAGCGTACTGGACCAACTGGGGCTGGGGGAATTGGGCCATCGTCATCCTCACCAACTTTCCGGTGGTCAACAGCAGCGCGTGGCTATTGGTCGAGCACTGATTTACAACCCGCCGGTGATTTTACTGGATGAGCCGCTGTCGAATCTGGACGCCAAACTGCGCGAAGAAGCGCGGGTATTCTTGCGCGAATTGATCATTAAACTCGGCCTTTCCGCGCTCATGGTCACCCATGACCAAAATGAGGCCATGGCAATTTCGGATCGTATCTTATTGCTTAATAATGGGAAAATTGAGCAGCAAGGCACGCCACAGGAAATGTACGGCTCCCCCTCGACGTTATTCACCGCTGAGTTTATGGGCAGTAATAACCGCCTACATGGCAAAGTTACGCAGGTGCATGAGGGTAAGGCGCGAATCGAGGGTAAAGATTGGGCTTTGTGGGGATGGGCGGGTGAGGGGGTGATTGCCGGTCAAGAGGGGACGGCGGTGATCCGCGTAGAGCGCGTCTGTCTGGGGGATGACCCGGATGGCAACCAACTGACTTTACCTCTGCTGACCAGTATGTATCTGGGGGACCGCTGGGAATATCTGTTCCGCACGGCGGCCGAGGATTTTGTCATCCGTGCTTATGGCGCGGAGGTTGGTCAGCAAGAACTCTGCCAACTTTCTTTGCCGGTTGATCATTTATGGGTCTTCCCCAAAGTGTAAATCTGCCTTGCAGTAATAATAAACTGGGTGACCCCCGGCCTGCTTCCCCCAAAGCAGGCCGATTAATACCCGCCTGTTTCTCATAGGCTGGTTCTCAATTTTGACTGTTCAAAAAATAGGCGTATAATCAGTGGCGATAATTAGAGAGGAAGTTATGGTTGATTTTGAGTTAGGTACGTGGAAAGAGTTTATCGATGCTATGCTGCGCAAGGCATAAGCGAATAAACCAGCAGTAAGAATTGTTCTCTTTTGTGGTTTTATCGATTTATTTAATAACACACCAAGGGGCGAGGATTCGCTCGCAGAAAGGCAGAAACTTCATCGCTTCTGCCTTTTTTATGCCCGTCATCTTTCAGGTTTCAGATGTATTGACAGTGACGGTAGAGGTTATTCTTTGGCGCGCGGTGGTCGACCTGGGAATCGGCGGCGTACCAAAACAAAGAACAGCGGGACGAAGAAAATGGCCAACACCGTGGCTGATATCATCCCACCCATCACACCGGTACCTACTGCATGCTGACTACCAGAGCCCGCCCCTTGGCTGATTGCCATCGGCAGGACCCCAAAGACAAATGCCAGTGAGGTCATCAAAATGGGCCGCAGGCGCTGGCGGGAAGCCTCAAGTGTCGCCTCCACCAAATCTTTGCCTTTATTGTTCAATTCACTGGCAAACTCGACTATTAATATAGCATTTTTGGCTGATAGCCCAATGATGGTCAGTAACCCAACCTGGAAATAAACGTCATTTTCCAAGCCCCGCATCCAGGTTGCGGCAACCGCCCCAATCACCCCGAGTGGCACCACCAGCATTACCGAGAAAGGTATTGACCAACTTTCATATAACGCCGCCAAACACAAGAACACCACCAACAGCGAGATAGCATACAGGGCAGGAGCTTGTGAGCCAGAGAGCCGTTCCTGGTAGGACATCCCCGTCCATTCGAGGCCGAATCCATTAGGCAGTTGTTTGACCAATCCCTCCATTACATCCATAGCAGTACCGGTACTGACTCCCGGTGCGGCTTCGCCGACGATTTCTAATGCAGAATAGCCGTTATAGCGCTCCAGCCGCGGCGAGCCATATTCCCAGCGGGTAGTTGCAAAGGCGGAAAAAGGCACCATACTGCCGCTCTTATTGCGCACATACCACTTGTTGACGTCTTCGGGCAACATACGTGCGGTGGCTTCAGATTGAACATAAACCTTCTTCACCCGGCCTCTATCAACAAAGTCGTTAACGTAAGTCGAGCCCCACGCCGTTTTTAGTGTGTTGTTAATATCATCCAATGACACCCCCAGCGCTTGTGCTTTACGCTGATCAATATCTACCTGCAATTGTGGGCTATCATCCAACCCATTATGCCGAACGCGTGTCAGCGCGGGGGCTTGGGAGGCCATTTGCAGTAACTGGTCACGGGCGGCCATCAGTTTGTCGTGGCCTAAACCGCCGTGATCTTGTAATTCCATATCAAAACCCGACGACCCCCCCAACCCTGAAATGGCCGGAGGGCTGCTAACGGAGACTTTGGCTTCGACGATTTTATTAAAGACTTTGGTGGCGCGTTCAATAATGGCAAATGACGAATCATTACTGTCTTTTCGCTGCTCCCAGTCAGATAGTCGGATGAACAAACGTGCGACGTTTTGACCATTTCCGCCAGGGCCAGACCCCACAGTAGCAAACACTGACAGCACGTTATTTTTCTCTTCTGTCAGGAAGTAATTCTCGACTTTCTCAACCACTTTTAGGGTTTGTTGCTGAGTGGAACCGACTGGAAGTTGCACTTGAGCCATAAACACGCCTCGGTCTTCCAACGGCAAGAATGAGGTCGGTAACTTGATAAACAGCAGTGCCAGCCCCCCCAACAGCAGTAAATACAGCAACATATATCGTACGCTGTGGTGCAGCACGCGTGCCACGCCCCGCTCGTAACGGTGCGCATTGCGGTCAAACATGCGATTAAACCAACCGAAGAAACCGCGTTTGGCGTGATGATGCCCCGCTTTGACGGGTTTGAGCATGGTGGCGCAAAGTGCCGGGGTCAAAATCAAAGCCACCAGCACCGAAAGCACCATGGCGGAGACGATAGTAATGGAGAACTGGCGGTAAATAGCCCCGGTGGTGCCACCGAAGAAGGCCATTGGGATAAACACGGCTGACAGCACCAAGGCAATCCCCACCAGTGCGCCCTGAATTTGGCTCATGGATTTGCGCGTGGCTTCTCGTGGATCAAGCCCTTCCTCGCTCATCACGCGCTCCACGTTTTCCACCACCACGATGGCATCATCGACGAGTAAACCGATGGCTAACACGATGGCGAACATGGTTAAGGTATTAATGCTGAATCCGAATGCCGACAGTATCGCGAAGGTGCCCAATAGCACTACTGGAACGGCAATAGTGGGAATCAGTGTGGCGCGGAAGTTTTGTAAGAACAGATACATCACCAGGAAAACCAGCAAAATGGCTTCCAGCAGTGTTTTGACCACGTCTTTAATGGAGGCTTTCACAAAGGGGGTGGTTTCATAGG
>NZ_JBLWEX010000082.1:0-9945 GCF_048323875.1 Yersinia sp. LJYL362 | reverse complement strand
ATTTGCGCGACTTACTCGCTCCTTGGGGGCTAGACGTCCCGGAGCGTGCGCTACGGGAAATGACATTAGACAGCCGTGTTGCCGCTGCCGGGGATTTATTTGTCGCTATTGTCGGCCACCAGACGGACGGGCGTCGCTATATCCCGCAAGCCATCGCTCAAGGTGTGGCGGCTGTGGTGGCTGAAGCTGATGACGTGGCACCGGATGCCAGCATGGTCGAGATGCATGGTGTCCCTGTTATATATCTGCGTAACTTGAATCAGCACTTATCCAAGCTGGCGGGGCAATTTTACCATCAGCCGGCGGCTGCATTACGTTTGGTCGGTGTGACGGGAACCAATGGTAAAACCACCACCACGCAATTGCTGGCGCAATGGGCTCAGATGTTGGGCGAAACCAGCGCAGTGATGGGGACGGTTGGCAATGGTCTGTTAGGGCAGGTTATCCCGACGGAAAACACCACCGGCTCGGCAGTTGATATCCAGCATTTGCTACGCAATCTGGTTGACCAAGGGGCGACTTTTGCCGCGATGGAAGTCTCCTCCCACGGTTTGATTCAGAACCGCGTAGCCGCATTACCGTTTGCCGCCGCAGTGTTCACTAACTTAAGCCGCGATCATCTGGATTATCACGGCAATATGGCGAGTTACGAAGCGGCAAAATGGCTGCTGTTCTCCACCCATCAATCCGAACACAAAATCATTAATGCTGATGACGAAGTCGGTCGCCGCTGGTTAGGGCAGTTACCGCAAGCTGCCGCCGTCAGTATGGAAGGCAATATTCCTGTCGGTTGGAATGGCCCATGGCTATCAGCCACTCAGGTTCACTATCACGATAATGGTGCCAGCATTGTTTTTGACTCAAGCTGGGGTGCTGGTCAGTTAGAAAGCCGCCTGATGGGGGCCTTCAACGTCAGTAACTTGCTGGTGGCACTGGCAACACTGCTCTCGCTGGGTTACCCACTAACTCAATTATTAGCTGCCGCACCTCATCTACAACCAGTGTGTGGGCGGATGGAAGTGTTTAACGCGCCGGGCAAACCGACGGTAGTGGTGGATTATGCCCACACACCGGATGCATTGGAAAAAGCACTGGCGGCGGCACGTTTACATTGTAAAGGCCAACTGTGGTGTGTGTTTGGTTGCGGTGGTGATCGTGACAAAGGTAAGCGCCCACTTATGGGCGGTATCGCGGAACAACTGGCTGATCGGGTGGTTGTCACTGATGATAATCCACGTAGTGAAGAGCCGCAGGCGATTGTCGCCGATATCCTCAGTGGATTGCTGGATGCCGGACATGCGCAAGCCATTCATGGCCGCGCAGAAGCCGTGACCAGCGCTATCATGCAAGCTAAAGTCGATGATGTGGTGTTGATTGCGGGCAAAGGACATGAAGATTATCAATTGGTCGGCAATCGCCGTTTGGATTACTCCGACCGAGTCACTGTCGCGCGTTTGTTGGGGGTGGTGGCATGATTAAGGTCTCACTGCATTTCCTGTCCACGCTGCTAAACGCTGAATATATGGGTGGCGATAACACTGATATTACCGAAGTGACCATTGATACCCGTAAGGTCACTCCGGGGTGTTTGTTCGTTGCGCTGAAAGGCGAGCGTTTTGATGGACATGACTTTGCAGAAGATGCTGTTGCCGCTGGTGCTGGTGCTTTGCTGGTAAGTAAACGCTTACTGGTGGGGGCGCCACAATTAGTGGTCAAAGACACCCGTCTGGCATTAGGACAATTGGCTGCATGGGTGCGCCAACAAGTGCCTGCCCGTGTGGTAGCCTTAACCGGTTCCTCCGGTAAAACCTCAGTAAAAGAAATGGTTGCGGCGATTCTGCGCCAATGTGGCAAGGTGCTTTATACCGCCGGTAACTTTAATAATGATATCGGCGTGCCGCTGACCTTGCTACGTCTGACGCCCGAGTATGATTTTGCTGTGATTGAGCTCGGCGCTAACCATATCGGAGAAATTGCTTACACCACGGACTTAAGCCGCCCGGAAAGTGCTTTGGTGAATAATTTAGCTGCCGCACATTTGGAAGGTTTTGGCTCACTGGCCGGTGTGGCTCAAGCCAAAGGCGAGATTTTCGCCGGCTTACCCGCGAATGGTACTGCGATTATTAATGCTGATAGCAATGACTGGCCGCACTGGCAGGAAACATTGCATAACAAGCGCGTATGGCGTTTTGCGCCTCTCGGCGCAGAAGATATCGATTTCTTTGCCAGTGACGTGCGTATTACACCGCAAGTCACTCATTTCACTCTGCATTCTCCCTTCGGCACTGTGGCTATCGAATTGCCACTGCCGGGGCGACATAACATTGCCAATGCATTAGCCGCCGCGGCGTTAGCCATGTCGGTCGGCGCTAGTTTAGCTGCCGTTCGTGACGGGCTGACGCAATTACAGGCCGTACCGGGCCGCTTATTCCCCATCGAACTTGCTGCGGGCAAATTGCTGCTCGATGACAGCTACAACGCCAATGTCGGCTCCATGACCGCCGCCGCACAGGTGCTGGCGGAAATGCCGGGCTACCGGGTAATGGTAGTGGGTGATATGGGCGAGTTGGGTGAAACCGCAGTCGATTGCCACCGTCAGGTGGGCGAAGCCGCAAAACAGGCGGGCATCGATAAAGTCCTTAGCGTGGGTACATTAAGTCAGACACTTAGCGATGCAAGCGGGTGCGGCGAACATTTTCAGGATAAGAACACTTTGGCAGCCCGTGTCAGTGAGTTGCTGCTCGAACATCCGGTTATCACCGTTTTAATTAAAGGTTCACGTAGCGCCGCCATGGAAAATGTCGTGCGTGCGTTACAGGAGAAGGCATCATGTTAGTTTGGTTGGCTGAATACTTAGTAAAATTTTACTCGGGCTTTAACGTCTTTTCCTATTTGACGTTCCGCGCCATTGTCAGTCTGTTGACGGCATTAGTTATCTCATTGTGGATGGGGCCGCACCTGATTGCCTATCTACAGAAATTGCAGATTGGTCAAGTCGTGCGTAATGACGGGCCAGAGTCACATTTCAGCAAGCGCGGCACCCCCACCATGGGCGGGCTGTTGATCCTGTTCTCCATCACTATTTCGGTGCTGATGTGGGCTTATCCGTCTAACCCGTATGTCTGGTGTGTGCTGTTCATTCTTATTGGTTATGGGATTGTCGGTTTTATTGATGATTACCGCAAAGTGGTACGCAAAAACACCAAGGGCTTGATTGCCCGATGGAAATATTTCTGGCAGTCCATTATTGCGCTGGCTGCGGCTTTCGCGATGTATAGCATCGGTAAAGATACTCCGGCCACTGAGCTGGTGGTGCCCTTCTTCAAAGACATCATGCCCCAGTTGGGTCTGCTGTATATCTTGCTGGCTTACTTCGTCATTGTGGGTACCAGCAACGCGGTTAATTTGACCGATGGGTTGGATGGGTTGGCGATTATGCCTACGGTATTTGTCGCGGGTGGTTTTGCACTGGTGGCTTGGGCGACCGGTAACATGAATTTTGCCGCATACCTGCATATCCCTTATCTGCGTCACGCTGGCGAACTGGTGATTGTTTGCACCGCGATTGTCGGGGCTGGGCTGGGCTTTTTATGGTTCAACACCTATCCGGCTCAAGTCTTTATGGGCGATGTTGGCTCTTTGGCATTGGGCGGGGCGCTGGGTACCATCGCGGTATTGCTGCGCCAAGAGTTTTTATTAGTGATCATGGGCGGGGTGTTCGTGGTTGAAACACTGTCGGTCATCTTGCAAGTCGGTTCCTTTAAGTTACGTGGGCAGCGCATTTTCCGTATGGCCCCGATTCATCATCATTACGAACTTAAAGGCTGGCCAGAACCGCGGGTGATCGTGCGCTTCTGGATTATTTCGCTGATGCTGGTGCTGATTGGCCTGGCGACGCTGAAGGTGCGGTAATTATGGTTGATTATCAGGGTAAGAAAGTCGTCATTATCGGGCTGGGGCTAACCGGCCTTTCCTGCGTTGATTTCTTTATGATACGTGGCGTAACGCCGCGTGTGATGGATACCCGAATCAATCCACCGGGCCTGGACAAATTACCCGAAAATGTCGAACGTCATGTCGGTGACTTGAATTCGCAGTGGTTATTGGACGCTGATTTGATTGTGGCCAGCCCCGGTATTGCGTTGGCACATCCTGCTTTGAGTGAAGCCGCTGACGCGGGGGTTGAGATTGTCGGCGATATCGAGCTGTTTTGTCGTGAAAATCAGGCACCGGTGGTAGCGATTACCGGCTCTAACGGTAAAAGCACGGTGACGACTCTGGTTGGCGAGATGGCGAAAGCGGCTGGCTGGCAGGTGGGCGTTGGGGGCAACATTGGTGTTCCGGCTCTGACGTTATTGAAACAGCTGACCTTGCAAAAACACGAAAACCCATTGGTGGTGTTGGAGTTGTCCAGTTTCCAGTTGGAAACCACCTCAAGCCTGCGTGCCAGTGCGGCCACCATACTAAACGTGACGGAAGATCACACTGACCGTTATCCGTTCGGTTTGCAGCAATATCGCGCAGCCAAACTGCGGGTGTATGAAAACGCTAAAGTTTGCGTTGTGAATGCCGATGACGCGCTCACTATGCCGGTGCGTGGTGCTGATAGCCGCTGTGTCAGCTTTGGGGTGGATGTCGGTGATTACCATCTGAATAAGCAGCAGGGCGAAATCTGGCTGCGGGTTCGTGGTGAGAAAGTGCTCAATACCCGAGAAATGAAATTGAGCGGGCGACATAACTACACCAATGCGCTGGCCGCACTGGCGCTGGCGGATGCGGTCGGTATTCCGCGCTCATCAAGTTTGACCGCGTTGACCACCTTCACCGGTCTGCCACACCGTTTCCAATTGGTGCTTGAGCGTAATGGCGTGCGTTGGATTAATGATTCCAAAGCCACCAATGTGGGCAGTACCGAAGCAGCACTGGATGGCCTACAGGTGGATGGCACTTTGCATCTGTTATTAGGCGGCGATGGGAAATCGGCAGATTTCTCCGGGTTAACCCGCTTTTTGCAAGGCGAGCATGTCAAGATTTACTGTTTTGGTCGTGATGGCGAGCAACTGGCTGAACTGCGCCCGGAAGTGTCGCAACTGACTGAAACGATGGAACAGGCCATGGTGCTGCTGGCGAAATCATTAGCACCGCGCGATATGGTGTTGTTATCGCCCGCCTGCGCCAGTTTGGACCAATTCCGCAGTTTCGAGCAACGTGGTGATGAGTTTGCTCGTCTGGCAGAGGAGTTGGGCTGATGCGTATGCCGGGGCTGGGGCTGTTTAATACCGTAAAACATTTTGTGATGGGGTCGCGCGAAAGCGACGCCACTAGCATGGTGCTTTACGACAGAACCTTGCTGTGGCTGACATTCGGTTTGGCGATTATCGGTTTTGTGATGGTGACATCGGCATCGATGCCAATTGGTCAGCGTCTGGCAGGTGACCCTTTCCTGTTTGCCAAGCGTGATGCGCTGTATCTGGCACTGGCTTTTGGTATGTCGCTGGTGACCCTGCGTATTCCGATGGCCGTCTGGCAGCGCTACAGCAATATTATGTTGCTGATTTCTATCGTGATGCTGTTGGTGGTGTTGGTGGTGGGGAGTTCGGTCAACGGGGCATCCCGCTGGATCTCACTCGGGCCGCTGCGTATTCAGCCCGCAGAACTATCTAAGTTGTCGCTGTTTTGTTATCTGGCCAGTTATCTGGTGCGTAAGGTGGAAGAGGTCCGGAGTAACTTCTGGGGCTTCTGTAAACCGATGGGCGTGATGGTTATTTTGGCCGTATTACTGCTCGCGCAGCCCGATTTAGGTACCGTGGTGGTGTTGTTTATCACCACACTGGCGATGTTGTTCCTGGCCGGTGCCAAAATGTGGCAGTTTTTAGCCATTATCGGCTCCGGTGTGTTTGCCGTTTGCCTGCTAATTGTCGCCGAGCCTTATCGTATGCGCCGTGTGACATCATTCTGGAACCCATGGGCTGATCCCTTCGGCAGTGGTTACCAGTTGACCCAATCGCTGATGGCTTTTGGTCGCGGTGAATTTTGGGGGCAGGGCTTAGGGAATTCAGTGCAGAAACTAGAGTATTTACCGGAAGCCCATACTGACTTTATTTTCTCGATTTTAGGCGAGGAACTCGGGTATTTCGGTGTGGTTCTTGCATTGTTAATGGTATTCTTCGTCGCTTTTCGTGCTATGTCCATTGGGCGTCGCGCTTTAGAGATAGATCAGCGATTTTCTGGCTTTTTGGCCTGTTCGATTGGTGTCTGGTTTAGCTTCCAGGCGCTGGTTAACGTTGGGGCTGCTGCTGGAATGTTGCCAACCAAAGGTTTGACACTGCCGCTGATAAGTTACGGTGGTTCGAGCCTGATTATTATGTCAACGGCCATAGTGTTGTTGTTACGCATTGATTTTGAAACACGTCTGGCAAAAGCCCAGGCGTTTGTAAGGAGTGCCCGATGAGTGGCAAGACCAAGCGTTTAATGGTGATGGCGGGTGGCACTGGGGGGCATGTCTTCCCCGGTTTGGCCGTGGCTCATCATCTGATGGCGCAAGGCTGGCAGGTGCGTTGGTTAGGCACTGTAGACCGAATGGAAGCGTCATTGGTACCCAAAAACGGCATTGAAATTGATTTCATTGAGATTTCTGGTTTACGTGGTAAGGGCTTGATGGCCCAACTGGCCGCACCAGTGCGTATATACCGCGCGGTGCGTCAGGCGAAGAAAATCATGCGTGATTACCAGCCGGACGTGGTGCTGGGAATGGGCGGTTATGTTTCCGGCCCCGGTGGTTTGGCGGCATGGCTGTGCGGCATTCCGGTGGTTTTGCATGAACAAAACGGCATTGCGGGTTTGACTAACCGCTGGTTGGCCAGAATCGCGAAAAAGGTTTTACAGGCATTTCCGGGCGCATTCCCGCACGCCGACGTGGTGGGTAACCCGGTTCGTACTGATGTATTGGCGCTGCCATTACCGGCTGAGCGTTTGGCTGGTCGTGAAGGGCCGGTTCGAGTGTTAGTCATTGGCGGCAGCCAAGGGGCACGAGTACTGAATCAAACCCTGCCGCAGGTTGCAGCAACATTGGGTGAACAGATAACTATTTGGCACCAAGTGGGTAAAGACGCATTACCCGATGTGCTGCAAGCTTACCAGCAAGCAGGGCAGGGTGATAAGCATCAGGTCGTCGAGTTTATTGATGATATGGCTGCGGCTTATGCCTGGGCTGATGTGGTGGTTTGCCGTTCCGGTGCGTTGACGGTCAGCGAAGTCGCCGCCGCAGGGTTACCGGCGATTTTTGTGCCGTTCCAACATAAAGACCGGCAGCAATATTGGAATGCCTTGCCGTTGGAAAAAGCCGGTGCCGCCAAAATTATCGAACAGCCACAATTTACCGCACAAGCGGTGAGCAACCTGTTAGCCGAGTGGGATCGTCCCACCTTATTAGCGATGGCCGAGCAAGCAAGACTGGTGGCTATCCCTGACGCCACTGAGCGAGTGGCGGCCGAAGTGGTCGCTGCCAGTAAGTGATGAAAAGATAGTTATCGCTCGCATTTATGCGGGCTGTGAATATGTAACAGACAAAAAAGTGAAGAAAAACGTGAATACACAACAATTAGCGAAACTACGAACTATCGTGCCCGAGATGCGTCGCGTCCGGCACATTCACTTTGTTGGCATCGGTGGTGCCGGCATGGGTGGTATCGCTGAAGTGTTGGCAAACGAAGGTTATCAGATTAGCGGTTCAGATTTAGCACCCAATCCGGTCACTCAGCATTTGACTTCATTGGGCGCACAAATTTATTTCCATCACCGCCCAGAGAATGTGTTGGATGCCAGTGTGGTGGTGGTTTCAACGGCCATTTCTGCGGATAACCCGGAGATTGTCGCGGCACGCGAGGCGCGTATTCCGGTGATCCGCCGCGCAGAAATGTTGGCTGAACTGATGCGTTATCGTCATGGGATTGCGGTTGCGGGTACTCACGGTAAAACCACCACAACAGCGATGGTTTCCAGTATTTATGCCGAAGCGGGTCTGGATCCAACATTTGTGAATGGTGGTTTGGTCAAAGCGGCTGGCACTCATGCTCGTTTAGGGTCGAGTCGTTATCTGATAGCAGAAGCGGATGAGAGTGATGCATCATTCCTACATTTGCAGCCGATGGTCGCCATTGTCACGAATATCGAAGCCGACCATATGGATACTTATCAGGGCGACTTTGAGAATTTAAAACAAACATTTATTAACTTTTTACACAACTTGCCATTCTATGGCCGCGCCGTGATGTGTATCGACGATCCGGTGGTGCGCGAGTTGTTGCCACGGGTAGGTCGCCATATCACGACTTACGGTTTCAGTGATGACGCTGATGTGCAGATTGCCAGCTATCGGCAAGAAGGCCCGCAGGGGCACTTCACACTGAAACGGTTGGATAAGCCATTGATGACTGTGACCTTGAATGCACCGGGCCGTCATAACGCGCTGAACGCGGCTGCTGCCGTGGCTGTCGCGACAGAAGAAGGCATTGAAGACGATGACATCCTGCGTGCAATGGCAGGGTTCCAGGGGACTGGCCGTCGTTTTGATTTTCTTGGTAACTTCCCGCTGGCACCGGTTAACGGCAAAGAAGGCAGTGCAATGCTGGTGGATGACTATGGTCATCACCCGACAGAAGTGGATGCCACCGTTAAAGCTGCACGCGCGGGCTGGCCGGATAAACGTATCGTGATGGTTTTCCAGCCGCACCGTTATACCCGAACGCGTGATTTGTATGACGACTTTGCTAATGTCTTGTCGCAAGTTGATGTTTTACTGATGTTAGATGTGTACGCCGCCGGAGAACCGCCGATCCCAGGCGCGGATAGCCGCTCCTTGTGCCGTACCATCCGTAATCGTGGCAAGTTGGACCCTATTTTGGTGTCAGACAGTGATACGGTTCCCGAGGTGTTAGCGCAAGTGCTAAAGGGTGATGACCTGATTCTGGTTCAGGGCGCAGGCAACATTGGTAAGATTGCCCGTAAATTGGCTGAGCTTAAATTGCAGCCACAGACAAAAGACGAGGAACATCATGGCTGAGAAAGTTGCGGTACTGCTGGGTGGGACCTCTGCTGAACGTGAAGTGTCATTGTTATCAGGCCAGGCGGTATTAGCGGGCTTGAGAGAAGCGGGTATTGATGCTCATGGCATTGATACTAAAGATTTTCCGGTGACACAGCTTAAAGAACAAGGCTTTGATAAGGTCTTTATCGCTTTGCATGGTCGCGGTGGTGAAGACGGTACGCTGCAAGGGATGTTGGAGTTTCTGCAATTGCCTTATACCGGCAGTGGCGTGATGGCTTCAGCGCTCACAATGGACAAATTGCGCACCAAATTGGTGTGGCAAGCTTCAGGTTTGCCTATTTCGCCTTATGTCGCGCTGAACCGTCAACAGTTTGAAACACTTTCGTCAGAGGAATTGGCGGCGTGTGTCGCTAAGCTTGGCCTGCCTTTAATCGTTAAGCCAAGCCATGAAGGCTCTAGCGTAGGAATGAGCAAGGTTGAAAGGGCGAATCAATTGCAATCGGCCCTGGTTGAAGCTTTCCGCCACGACACTGATGTGCTGATTGAGAAATGGTTGAGTGGGCCAGAATTTACCGTCGCGATCCTCGGTGAGGATGTTTTACCGTCCATCAGGATCCAAGCGCCCGGTGTGTTTTATGATTATGAAGCTAAATATCTGTCTGATGAGACTCAGTACTTCTGCCCAAGTGGCTTGAGTGCTGAGTTAGAGCAACAATTAGCCGCATTGTCATTACAGGCCTATCAGGCATTAGGTTGCAGCGGCTGGGGACGTGTTGATGTTATGCAAGATAGCGATGGCCGTTTCTACCTGCTTGAAGTGAATACTTCACCGGGTATGACCAGCCACAGTTTAGTGCCGATGGCTGCCCGCCAATATGGGTTGAGTTTTTCCCAGTTGG
>NZ_JBLWEX010000081.1:0-9889 GCF_048323875.1 Yersinia sp. LJYL362 | reverse complement strand
GCACCCCTTTGGAACTTGGCAGGGTATTACCCTCAACACGGATTGCCTGGCGTAAGGTACGGCCAAACACTTTAAACAGACTTTCTACCCGGTGGTGATCGTTGCGGCCTTTGGTTTTCAGGTGCAGAGTGCAGGCCATAGCATAGGAGAGGGAGCGGAAGAAATGCTCGACCATCTCGGTGCTCAGGTCGCCGACGCGCTGATAGTTAAACTCCGCTTTGTATTCCAAATGTGGTCGACCGGAAATATCCAGTGCGCAGCGAGCCAGGCATTCATCCATTGGCAGTACAAAACCAAAACGGCCAATACCGCGTTTGTCGCCCAGGGCGTTGTTAATCGCCTCGCCTAGGGCCAGTGCGGTATCTTCTACGGTGTGGTGATCATCGATATAGAGGTCGCCACTGACCTGGATATCCATGCGGAAGCCACCGTGAGTCGCGATTTGGTCCAACATATGGTCGAAGAAACCGACGCCGGTTTTTATTTTGCTACCGCCTTCGCGATCCAGCCAGACATCGACATCAATGGCAGTTTCTTTCGTGACGCGGTTAACGTGAGCATGGCGATCACGCTGGGTCAGTTGCTTGGCAATTTGTGACCAATTCAAGCCATCGCGCTGATAACGCAAGCCACTGATGCCCATATTTTGCGCCAGTTGCAGGTCAGTCTCGCGGTCGCCGATAACATAGCTGTTGGCACTATTCATTACGCCTTCGGTCAAATAGCTTTCAACTAAGGCGGTTTTGGGTTTACGGCAAGCGCAGTTGTCCGCCGGTAAGTGTGGGCAAATCAAAACCTGCTCAAAATTGATCCCCTGAGAGCTAAAAATCTGCATCATCAGGTTGTGTGGTGGATCAAAGGTTTCTTGCGGGAAACTGGCGGTACCCAAGCCATCCTGATTAGTGATCATGACCAAACGGTAATCCGCTTTTTGCAGCGCTAATAATGCCGGGATTACATCTGGCTCCAGTGCCAGTTTATCCAGCCGGTCAACCTGATAGTCTTCCGGTGGCTCGGCAATCAGGGTGCCGTCTCTGTCAATAAAAAGAAATTTCTGGCTCATATCGTTTCCTTACGGAGGCTGGCGGTATTGGTGTTATTCGGGCTATCAACGCCAGGCAGAGGAGCAAGGGCGGCAATCACACGCTCACATTCCTGACGGGTACCTATTGTGATACGCAGGCAATTGGACAAACTTGGTTGCTTGTTCTGATCGCGCAAAATAATGCCCTGATCCCACAGTGTTTTGAATACGCTGCTGGAGGCGGTGAAGCGCGCTAGTAAATAGTTACTCTCACTGGTAAATACTTGCTCAACACAGGCGCACTCTTGCAGCGCATTTTGCAGCCATGCACGATTGGCTGTTACTTCGCTGACTCTTTGGCGCATTTGCTCCAGGCCCTGCGGGCTGAGTGCCTGCGCGGCGATATCCGCCACCGGTGTGGATAGTGGGTATGGCGCAATCACTTTAAGCAGCAATTGGATGATATCGCTGTTCGCCAGGGTAAAGCCACAACGTAACCCAGCTAATGCAAAGGCTTTCGATAAGGTGCGCAAAATGACTAAATTCGGATAATCTTTTAGCCAACTGCTCACCGAAGCTTGTGGACAAAATTCAATATAGGCTTCGTCAATAGCCACAATAGCGCGGCCTTGTGCCAACTCCAGTACTTCGCGCAAATCAGCCGGGTTGATCAAATTACCTGTTGGGTTATTCGGGCTGCAAATATAGATAAGTTTCACTCGGTCCAGACTGGCTTTAATCGCCGGTAAATCTAGCTGCCAATCTGCTTTCGTTTGTACGGTGCGCAATTCAACACCAAAAGTTTCGGCGCTGACGGCATACATACCATAGGTCGGTGGGCAGAACAGAATGGCATCCTGACCCGGCTCGCAGAAGGCGCGGATTAGCAGCTCAATCCCTTCATCAGCCCCTCGGCTGACCAAGACTTGCTCCGTTGCTAAACCGGCATAAGCAGCGTAACGCTCGATAACCAATTTAGGCTGGCATTCAGGGTAGCGGTTGAAGGTCTGCGCCGTTAGTTGATATTCCGTCGCTAATGGGTATTCATTGGCATTGAGCCATACATCGCCATTACCGCCCAGGCGGCGGGCAGACATATAAGGGGTCAGGGCACGGACGTTGGCGCGGGCCAGCTCAGTGACATTGTAAGATTGGCTCATGCTTGCTCCTTTTGGGCGGCTGTCAGGGCAGCGACGCGTAGGGTAACGGCGTTTTTATGGGCGGTCAGTTGTTCAGCCTGAGCCAGCGTTTCAATGGTTGATGCCAGACCCAGCAAGCCTTGCGGGGTTAATTGCTGCACGGTCATGCGCTTAACAAAATCAGCCAGTCCCAGGCTGGAATAGGTTGAGGTGTAACCATAAGTCGGTAATACGTGATTGGTGCCAGAGGCATAGTCACCCGCTGATTCTGGCGACCAGTCACCCATAAATACTGAGCCGGCATTATCAATCTTATCGATAATATCTTCCGGCTGGCGTATTTGCAGAATCAAGTGCTCTGGCCCGTATTGATTACTGATATCAATACATTGCTGCAAGTCTTTGGTGATGATCAAACGGCTACTTTCCAGTGCCTGACGGGCAATGTCGGCGCGCGACAACTGCTGAAGTTGTTGTTCAACTTCGACCGCAACGGCCTGAGCAATCGCGGCATCTGGTGTCAGTAACACCACTTGTGAGTCTGGGCCGTGCTCGGCCTGAGACAGCAAGTCTGAGGCGATAAACGCCGGTGTCGCACCGCTGTCAGCGATAACCAATACTTCAGATGGGCCCGCTGGCATATCTATTGCGGCACCGTCCAAACGCTGGCTGACCTGACGTTTTGCTTCTGTGACGTAAGCATTGCCCGGCCCAAAGATTTTATTCACTTTCGGCACTGATTCGCTGCCAAATGCCATGGCAGCAATCGCCTGCGCTCCGCCAATTTGGAACACTTCCTGAATACCGCACAATTGCGCTGCATACAGAATTTCATCAGCAATAGGCGGAGGAGAACATAAAATAACGCGCTGGCAACCGGCAATGCGCGCTGGGGTGCCAAGCATCAACACGGTAGACAGTAGCGGAGCAGAACCGCCGGGAATATACAGGCCGACGGAAGCAATCGGGCGGGTGATTTGCTGGCAACGCACGCCCGGTTGAGTTTCAACATCCACCACTGGCATTTTTTGCGCGTTATGGAAGATTTCAATATTACGTACCGCTTGCGCCATAGCTTGCTTGATGTCGTCATTTAAGCGCCCGGCAGCAGCGGCTATTTCATCGCTACTGATGCGAATATCAGCCACCTGCACGGTATCAAAGCGTTGGCTAAAATCACGCAAGGCGCTGTCGCCCTCGGCTTTCACCCGGTCAAGGATTTCACTGACTGTTGCGGTGATTCGCTCAGAAGCATTAATAGCCGGGCGGCTCAACAGCGCTTTTTGCTGCTCTTCGCTGCATTGCTGCCAGTCGATTAGGGTATTGAAATTCGTCGGCTGCATTCTTTACTCCATCATCTTTTCAATCGGTAATACCAGAATAGAGCTGGCACCCAGCGCCTTCAGTTTTTCCATGGTTTCCCAGAACAGGGTTTCGCTACTCACCATGTGCATCGCTACGCGGCTCTTGTCACCGGCCAATGGCAGAATGGTAGGGCGCTCGGCACCCGGCAGCAGCGTGATGATTTCGTCCAGACGTTCACTTGGCGCGTGCATCATGATGTATTTGGATTCGCGTGCTTGAATCACACCCTGAATTCGGGTCATCAGGCGGTCAATCAGCTGTTGTTTGTCCGCTGGCATTTCGCCATCGCGCTGAATCAGGCAAGCTTTAGAGCGGTAAATCACTTCGACTTCGCGCAGGCCGTTAGCTTCGAGGGTGGCACCGGTTGATACCAGATCACAGATGACGTCGGCCAAACCGGCACGTGGTGCCACTTCAACTGAACCGTTCAGCAAACAGGATTTAAAAGTCACACCTTGTTTATCAAGGTATTGCTTTAAAATGTGTGGGTAAGAGGTGGCGATACGCTTATTTTGTAAACATTGTGGGCCGGTATATTCGGTATCCAGCGATGCAGCCAGTGACAGGCGACAACCACCAAAATCCAGACGGCGTAAGGTGAAGTAACGCGGATCTTCGCCTTGAGCACGGCGGCTCAGCAACTCTTCTTCCAGTACGTTTTCGCCAATGATCCCTAAATCAACTACTCCATCCATCACCAGCCCTGGGATATCGTCATCACGTACACGCAGGATATCGATTGGCATATTTTCAGCAAAGGCGATCAGGCGTTGTTGTTGTAAATTGATTTTAATCCCGCAGCGCGACAACAGCTCATGGCAATCGTCACTGAGGCGACCTGATTTCTGCATCGCAATGCGTAAACGTGTTTTATCCAGCATGGTAAACCCTCTTCTCTTTTAACTTTATAAAATGGTGAGCAACAAAAAAGCCCTCGGAAGATAATCTTCCGAGGGCTTTCTCTATTGCGTTCTACCGCCACCTGGAAGATTCGTTAACCGTCTTCCAGCACACATCGGCCTGCAAGACTAGTCAGGATGATGGTGATGATGGTGATTAAATTGAACGCGATTCATAGTAGCTTCTCTGTGTGGGCTTCCTGACATAATCAGAATAGCCATATTTGCGACGTGCCATAATTTCTGTCAATCAACGTAAACCATCCTGCGGGTAGCGCGCAACCTTTTTTTCACCTGACGGCTTTATTTCATAATGGTAAGTTGCGGTTTATCGGCCAGTAATCGTTTTCTTTTTAGCGGTTATCTCTCATTTTTCTGTCAGTTTAAGCAGGAAATTGTTACGTATAGTCATTACGCCGACAAATAAAAACACGCGCATAATATCGAGTAATTGTTAGGTGACATTGGTTGGCGTAGGTTATTAGTATGGAGTGGGTTGTCGGTATGAACCGGTCGAGGGTAATTGAGATGAAAAAAGTAGCCATTATTGGTTTGGGCTGGCTGGGCATGCCACTGGCGCAATCACTGGTCCGTCGTGGCGTGCAGGTTGTCGGAAGTAAAACCACGCCAGATGGTGTTGAAGCTGCCAGAATGAGCGGAATTAATTGCTATCAACTGCAACTGACGCCGGAGCTGATTTGCGACCCAGATGATTTAGAACAGTTAATGACGGTATATGCACTGGTTATCACTTTGCCAGCTAGCCGTACAGCTGATGGGGGCGAACAGTATTTTCAAGCGGTGCAGATGGTGGTCGACAGTGCGTTAGCGTTCGGTGTACCACGCATTATTTTTACCAGCTCTACTTCGGTTTATGGCGAAACCCGTGGCCGAATAAAAGAAAACTCCCCTCTACAACCGGTGACTACTGCAGGTAAAACTCTGGCAGAGCTCGAACTCTGGTTGCACAAATTACCCAATACCTCGGTGGATATTTTACGCCTGGCGGGGCTGGTGGGGACAGATCGCCATCCGGGCCGTTTCCTTGCGGGTAAAACCAATGTGAAAGGCGGTTCGCAGGGCGTTAATTTGGTGCATCAGGAAGATGTCATCTCCGCCATCGAATTACTGCTCAATCTGCCTAGAGGCGGCCATATTTACAACCTGTGCGCGCCAGCCCATCCGCGCAAACGCGATTTTTACCCTGAGTGCGCACGTGGGTTACAACTGACACCACCTGAGTTTGCACCAGAAGAGGCAGAGGAAGCACCACGCGAGATTGATGGCAGTAAGATTTGCAGTGAGTTGGGGTTTGAATATCAGTATCCCGACCCCAACCGGATGCCTTTGAATTAGTCAAATGAAAGGGCTGCATACTACGTACAGCCTTTCACTTATCTGTATATCACCGCTTCTGATGAATATAGGTCAGTGCCAGCGCCATCGCGAGAACCAATCCTTTGATGATATCCATCGCGTAGTAAGGCACTGACAGCATCACCAGCCCGTTTTGCAGCACACCAAGGATAACCGCACCAATTAAGGTGCCGAAGGCATTGGGTTTACCGGACCCTGCGAGTGAAAAACCAATATAGGCTGCTGCCACTGCATCCATCAGATAGCCGCCGCCGGCATTGACTTGTGATGAGCCAATCCTGGATGCCAGCAAAATTCCACCCAGTGCCGCTAGCAGAGATGACAATACATAAGCCAGCACCCGATAACGCACGGTTCGAATGCCTGCCAAACGTGCCGCTTCCGGATTCCCACCGATGGCATACATCCGTCGGCCATGTTTGGTCAGCGACAAATACAACTGCACTACAATCGTTACCGCCAACATAATAAGCACTATCACCGGCACTTGACCCAGTGCTGAAAACATCTCAGGAATGACGCCTTCCGCCATATCGCCGCTGGGTAGCAGCATATTCTGCGTGATAGAGCCGCCATAACTGTACGTCATGGCCACGCCCTGAATCACAAACAGGCTGGCCAGGGTTGCCAGCATATCGGGGATTTTCAGCACCACAATCAGAAAGGCATTAAACAGCCCCACCAAAGTACAAATAAGCAAGGTCAGGATGATGGCTCCGGTAGTGCCAAACCCGTACCAGACAAACAGTGATACGACGATGGCATTCGCCAGCGACGCGGTGGAACCGACCGATAAGTCAAAGCCGCCAATCGACAGGGAAATCGACACGCCGATGGCAATCACCGTCACAATGGCAATGGAGCGTAAAATGTTGATGATATTGTTGGGATCAAGAAAATTGTCTGAGGCTAGCCCAAATAACGCGATTAGCGCCACAACGGTGAGTAACATCCCCCATTTGTAGAGAAAATCAAACAACTGGTGACGCCACGGCTGCGCGTCTGGCAGGGGTATTTCTTTACTCACTGAGGGGTTCCTCCGGTTGAAAATAGTAATAATGTTTCTTCATCGACATCGGCGGCATTCAGTTCAGCCACAATACGCCCATCCCACAACACACAGATACGATCACATAAACCGACTAATTCAGAGAATTCACCGGAAGCATAAATAATACCTTTTCCCTGCTGCGCTAACCCATCAATCAGATTGAATAGATCCTGTTTGGCTTTGATATCCACCCCTTTGGTTGGCTCATCAAAAATCAGCACTTGGGCATTCCCGCGCAGCCACTTGCCTATCGCCACTTTTTGCTGATTTCCCCCCGATAAACGGGCCAGTTTTTGTTGCGGCGACGAGGTGCGGACTCCCAGTCTCTGAATGAGCTCTTTGGCCCAATTCAACTCCTGGCGACGGCTAAAAATACTCCAGCGCGAAAAGCTGTCATCAGCGGCCACACTCAGGTTCATCGGGATACCTTCGTGGATAAAAATGCCTTCTTTACGTCGCTCTTCTGGCACCAAAGCCAACCCCTGCGCGACAGAGCGGTCTGGCGAACGTGGTTTCCACGGTCTACCCTGTAATTCACCCTGATCAACCCGGCTCGGCGTGGCGCCAAACAAGGCTTTGCATAATTCGGTTTTACCCGCGCCAGCTAACCCGGCAATCCCCAATATTTCCCCTTCACGCAATGTCAGGGAGATATCGCGTAACTTGTGTTGGTCATGTAACCCCTTAACGGACAATAAGGTTTTGTCACTGAAAGCGGTTCGTCGAGGGGGGTAAATATCATCCAAGGTATGGCCGAGCATTTTTTCGACAATTTGTTCACCACTCAGGTCACCCATTGCATCATGGCTGACCTTGCGGCCATCGCGTAATACGGTCAATTGATCACAAACTTCCCGTAATTCATGAATGCGGTGCGAAATGAAAACGATGGCTATCCCTTCGGATTGCAGGCGGCGAACCACTCTAAACAAACGCGCACTCTCTTCTTGATCCAGTGGCGCAGTGGGCTCATCCAGAATCAGAAAACGGCATTGATGGGAAAGGGCACGGGCCAACAGCACCTGCTGCTTTTCGGCTAATGTGCAGGATTCCAGGCGCTGGCGCACATTCAATTTGAGATCGAGTTGCTCGAGTAGTGCTTCTGCCTGACGGTACAGTTGCGGCCAGTTAAACAGGTGACCCTGTTCAGCCAGCGTATCCAGCATAATATTTTCTGCTACCGACAGAGTTGGCACCAGCGCAACATCAACTTCTTGCTGAACCACATGAATACCATGCTGTTTTGCCTGACGTGGTGAGTGAATATCTACCTGCTGACCATCAATGAAGATCTCACCGCGATAGTGATTGTGAGCCCCGGAAAGGATCGCCATCAAGGTCGATTTACCCGCACCATTAGCACCGACTAATGCATGAGTCGAACCACCTTCCAGTGTGAAATCAACTTGTTGCAGGGCATGAAATCCAGAAAACGAGATAGAGATATTTCGCATCTCAAGGCGGGCGGGAGTGATGGTAGACATAATTTCAATGACTGCCCTATAAAAGATTGTAACGAAACAGGCAGTCAATAATGCTGCTGATATCATTCTTTTTTAACACAGTTTCTATTATTCGCAACAAACTAAAATAGTTAAGGTATATCAAAAAATTATTAAACAATGATAAGTATGCCCTTAAGATGGGAAAACGCAGATGACATCACAACTTAAAATAAATAATGATTTAAAAGGAACAGGGGCATGAGCACGAACGCAATCCGAGTGCAGGTGGGGCCTGCCAACTATTTTTCTTTTCCAGGCGCTATCGGCAAACTGAGTGAGTTTTATCCTCAGGTGGCACTGGAAAATGCGCTGTGGATCTATGGAGCGCGCGCTTTAGCCGCGGCCATTGATTATCTGCCAGCAGAATTTAACAGCCCTCAGGCGGTGCGCGCTTCATTTTCGACCCATTGCAGTGAATCTACTGTGGCTGATTTGGTGAGTGCGGCGGGCAGTGATCGCCAGGTCGTGATAGGTATTGGGGGCGGGGCGGTATTAGATACGGCAAAAGTGGTGGCACGTAAACTTGGCTTGCCATTGGTGGCAATCCCCACTATTGCCGCGACCTGTGCGGCCTGGACACCGCTTTCAGTTTGGTATAACGATGCTGGACAAGCACTGAATTTCGAAATTTTCAAAGATGCCAATCACTTAGTATTAGTCGAGCCGCGCATTATTTTGCAAGCGCCAGTGGAATATCTGCTGGCTGGGATTGGCGATACCCTGGCGAAATGGTACGAGGCGGTAGTTCTTAGCCCACAACCAGAAACTTTATCTTTGACGGTTCGTTTGGGGCTACAGGCTGCCTTGGAGATTCGCAATGTGTTGCTCAAACAGAGTGAAGCCGCATTGCAAGCGGTGAAACAGGGTGAGTTGACACAAAATTTCCTGGATGTGGTCGATGCCATTATTGCCGGTGGTGGTATGGTCGGTGGGCTGGGTGAGCGCTATACCCGAGTGGCGGCTGCGCATGCGGTACATAACGGTTTGACACTATTGCCACAAACTGAACATTTCCTGCATGGCACTAAAGTCGCCTATGGAATATTGGTGCAGACCGCCTTGTTGGAGCAGGATGAAGCCTTACAATCACTGATTGTAGCATTTAATCAATTGGGCTTACCGACACATCTGGCGGCACTAGATGTTGATATCAATGACCGCGCTGCCATTGAGCTGGTGATTAACCGAATTCTGAAGCCGAGTGAGTCAATTCATTATCTGCCTGTTGAGCTGAATTCAGACAAAATGTGGGCAGCGATTGAGCGGGTAGAAACTGCCGCTCAGCGCTGATAGCATGCGGGAATAGCCGTTTAGATCAAACTGCCATAAGAATATTGTTTCAAGCGGTTTAACATCTTGTTTTTTGCTCCCAAGTTAGGGCAAAATACGCGCCATGCAATAACCGACGTTTAAACGCGTCGGTTATTTTTTTGCATTCGTGTTTTCACAAATCAAGAGGCCGGACAACGATCCGGATAGATAAACAGGTCCGCGAGCGATTATTCACATACGAAAATCGCCGTTATGAG
>NZ_JBLWEX010000080.1:0-9838 GCF_048323875.1 Yersinia sp. LJYL362 | reverse complement strand
AGTTCTGCGGATCACATACTGACATCGCGCCGAAGGTATCACCATGATAGCCGTGGCGCAGGGTCAAAATCCGCTGCCGCCGTTCCCCTTTTGCCTGCCAGTATTGTAATGCCATTTTCAGCGCAACTTCGACCGCCACTGAGCCAGAATCAGCCAGAAACACACATTCCAGCGCCGGCGGGGTCATGGCGACTAACTGTTGGCAAAGTTTCACCGCTGGCGGATGGGTGATACCGCCAAACATCACATGCGACATCTTATCCAACTGCTGATGTGCCGCCTGATTAAGCGCCGGGTGGTTGTATCCGTGAATCGCCGCCCACCATGAAGACATACCATCAATTAGCCGTCGGCCATCGGCCAGTTGCAGCTCAACACCTTCGGCGGCAACGACCGGATAACAGGGCAATGGGTCGGTCATTGAAGTGTAGGGATGCCAGATGTGGCGTTGATCAAAAGCCAGGTCAGAAGGTGTCATGAGAATTTGTTGTAAACCAAAATGATGCAAGAATGGTTGACAGTATATCGAGTTTATTTACACTGACGACACTTTTTTCTCTTCTTTGGAGAAGCCGTAATGGCAAATTATCTTCGCTGGACAGTCGGGCAAGCCCAGGCCCTGTTTGAAAAACCGTTGCTGGATTTATTATTTGAAGCTCAGCAGATTCATCGTCAGCATTTTGATCCACGCCAGGTTCAAGTCAGTACTTTGTTGTCGATTAAAACCGGCGCTTGCCCGGAAGATTGTAAATATTGTCCACAAAGCTCGCGTTACAAAACCGGGCTGGAAAGTGAGCGGTTAATGCAGGTTGAGCAAGTGCTGGAATCGGCGAAAAAAGCCAAAGCTGCGGGTTCAACCCGTTTTTGTATGGGAGCGGCCTGGAAAAACCCGCATGAGCGCGATATGCCTTATCTGGAAAAAATGGTCGAAGGCGTCAAGGCGATGGGCATGGAAACCTGCATGACCTTAGGGACTTTGGACAAGCAGCAAGCACACCGTTTAGCAGACGCCGGATTAGATTATTACAATCACAATCTGGATACCTCGCCGGAATTCTACGGCAGCATCATCACTACCCGCAGTTATCAGGAGCGGCTTGATACCTTAAGCGAAGTGCGCGATGCGGGGATCAAAGTCTGTTCCGGCGGCATTGTTGGGTTGGGCGAAACCGTTCGTGACCGTGCCGGGTTGCTGGTGCAACTGGCGAATTTGCCGAAACCACCGGAAAGCGTGCCGATCAACATGCTGGTCAAAGTGAAAGGCACACCGCTGGAAAATAACGACGATGTGGATGCTTTCGAGTTTATTCGCACCATCGCGGTTGCCCGCATTATGATGCCAACCTCCTATGTGCGGCTCTCTGCTGGCCGTGAGCAGATGAATGAACAAACGCAGGCCATGTGCTTTATGGCTGGGGCTAATTCCATTTTCTATGGTTGCAAATTACTCACCACGCCGAATCCAGAAGAAGATAAAGATTTACAGCTATTTCGCAAATTGGGACTGAACCCACAGCAAACCGCAACACAGCACGGTGATCGCGAACAGCAACAGGTTTTGACCGAGCAATTATTGCATAGTGATTCCTTGCCCGAAGACTCGGTTCAATTTTATAACGCGGCCCACTGATGAGCTGGCAGAACAAAATAGATCTCGGCCTGCAACAGCGACACGAGGCAGCCGCTTATCGTTGTCGTCAAGTCAATGATAGGGCGAATGGGCGCTGGTTACAGACTGGTGCGCAGCAATATCTCAACTTTTCCAGCAATGACTATTTGGGATTAAGTCAGGATGCTGCGGTCATTGCGGCCTGGCAGCAAGGGGCGCAGCGCTATGGCGTGGGGAGCGGCGGTTCCGGTCATGTTACGGGCTATAGCTTGCCTCATGCCCAATTGGAGCAACAATTATCTGACTGGTTGGGTTATCCGCGTGCCTTGTTGTTTATCTCCGGTTTTGCCGCCAATCAGGCTGTATTGACGGCGTTAACCGCTGCTGATGACCGAATTTTGGCCGATAAACTCAGCCATGCCTCTTTGCTGGAAGCCGCTACGCACTCTCCGGCGCAACTTCGGCGTTTTGCTCACAATCAACCTGATTCACTGCAAAAACTGCTTAATAAGCCGTGTCCAGGCCAAACTTTGGTGGTGACAGAAGGCGTTTTTAGCATGGATGGCGACAGCGCACCATTGGCGGCTATACAGCAACATACGGCGGCGGCGGGGGGCTGGTTATTGGTGGACGACGCTCATGGTATCGGCGTGCGAGGGGCTGCGGGGCGGGGAAGTTGTGAGTTGCAAGGTGTTAAACCTGAATTGCTGGTGGTGACTTTTGGTAAGGCGTTTGGCTTGAGTGGTGCGGCGGTGTTATGTCAGGAGCCGGTAGCCGAGTACTTGCTGCAATATGCTCGCCACCTGATTTACAGCACGGCAATGCCACCGGCGCAGGCCTGTGCTCTGCAAGCCGCGCTACTACGCATTCAGCAAGGTGATGATTTGCGCCAACGCCTCCAGCAACGCATTACACAATTTCGCTGCGGTGCGGCAGCTTTACCGCTGCAATTAGGGGCATCTGAAACGGCCATTCAGCCACTATTGGTCGGCGACAATCAACAGACAGTGGCATTGGCCGAACAGCTACGCGCTGCGGGCTTGTGGGTGACGGCTATTCGCCCACCGACAGTTCCTCCCGGTGGCGCAAGATTGCGTATTATCCTGAGTGCCGCCCATGAGAGTGAAGATATTGACCGTCTGCTGGAGGTGCTACATGGCGTTTGTCACTGAGAATTCACCGCTAGCAAGAGTCAGTAAACCCACAACAAATCAACCAACAGTGGATAAACCAGCAATTGCTGCGGCTTTTAGTCGAGCGGCAGGCAGTTACGATATCGCTGCCGATTTGCAACGGGAAACCGGTGAGGTTTTGTTGGCCCTTGGGGGGCAACATCCGGGGATGTCAGTATTGGATGCGGGTTGTGGTACTGGGCATTTCAGCCGCCTTTGGCGCGAGCGCGGTAAGCAGGTTATTGCATTGGATCTGGCTGCGGGCATGTTGGATCACGCCCGCCAACATAAAGCTGCCGATGACTACCTTCTTGGCGATATTGAGAATATTCCGCTCTCAGATCAATCAGTTGATATCTGTTTTAGCAATTTAGCGGTGCAGTGGTGCACCGATTTATCTGTGGCGCTGGCTGAACTGTATCGAGTCACTCGCCCAGGGGGGATCATCCTGTTTTCCACTCTGGCCGACGGCTCTCTGGATGAATTGGGGCAGGCGTGGCAACAAGTTGATGGTAAGCGGCATGTGAATGATTTCCTCTCATTTCAGCATATCAGCGCGGCTTGTCAGAGATATCGCCATACCCTGACACCGCAGATATATCAGCAACAGTTTCCGAATGTCATCGCCCTTATGCGCTCGCTACAGGGCATTGGTGCCACGCATTTACATCAAGGGCGCGAGGCTGGGTTGAATGGCCGCAAGCGCCTCATGGCCTTGCAGCAGGCTTATAGCATGCAATCTGGTTACTACCCGCTGAGTTACCATTTAGTTTATGGGGTTATTTATCGTGATTAGACGTTGGTTTATCACCGGCACAGATACTGATGTCGGTAAGACTGTTGCCAGTTGTGCATTGTTGCAAGCCGCAGCCCTCCAAGGCTTCCGCACCGCGGGTTATAAACCGGTAGCATCTGGCAGCCAGATGACAGCCGATGGCTTGCGTAACAGTGACGCCCTGGCATTATGGGCGAACAGCACTCAAACATTGTCTTATACACAGGTGAATCCACTGACACTGCTAGAGGCGACCTCGCCGCATATTGCCAGTGTCAGTGAAGGGCAGGAGATTCATTTGCCGGTCTTATCACAAGGCTTACGCCAACTTGAGCAATCAGCTGACTGGATATTGGTCGAAGGGGCAGGAGGCTGGTTTACGCCCCTTTCGTCACAGGTGACGTTTGCCGATTGGGTGCAGCAGGAACAATTGCCAGTGATAATGGTTGTTGGGGTAAAACTTGGCTGCATCAATCATGCACTGTTGACGGCTCTGGCAATTGAGCAAGTGGGGCTACCTTTGGTCGGCTGGGTAGCGAATGAGGTGATACCGGCAGGACGGCGGCAAACTGAATACATGGCAACACTGAAACGGATGATAAACGCACCGTTACTCGGGGTTGTTCCCCATCTTGCGGATTTGGCCACGTCTCCTGTGACAGAGCGACGTGATCTTGGTCGCTATCTGGATCTGAGTTTATTGGCAGTGCACCGCCGCCCAGATTAAAGGTAAATACGGATTTTTAGCCATTTGGTGGTTAAAAGGGCTAATAACAAGTATTAGCCCACTATTTCGTCTGGCATAAATAAGGTGTGCGCATAGCCGTATTGAGCCATTTCAACTGGCCAAATGCTCAATAATCATATTTTCATCCAACTGATCTAACGTCCCTTGCGCCACATTTCGCCCACCTGCCATCAGGCAAAATCTATCTGCAACATGTTGAATAAAAGGTAATCGATGTTCGACCAGCAACACCGTCATACCAAGGCTACGGCTAAGTTGGTGCAGGATATTGCCGATGTCCTCACTCAGTGGCGGTAACGTACCGTTACCTGGCTCATCAAGAATAAGCAATTCAGGTTCGGCGACCAGCGCGCGGGCAATCGCCAACTGTTGTTGCTGGTAACGGGTAAGTTCTCCACCCCGTTGATGACGTTTGTCGTACAACAAGGGGAACAACTCAAAAACCCAGCCCGGAATATGGCGTGATTTATGCCCAGCGAGCACGGCTATCAACATATTTTCCTCAACACTCATTTGGGAGAATATCTGTTGCCCTTGCGGAACATAGCCGATACCCAGCGCAGTGCGCCCTTCAACAGGTTGTTGTAACAAATTTTGCGGCGGTTCATGGTTCGGCTGCCAGGTCATGGTGCCACTCATAACGGGTAGATGGCCCATGATGCAATTAATTAATGTAGTTTTCCCTACGCCATTACGCCCAATCAGGCAGGTGCATTGGCCGCGGGGAATCTCCAGATTGATATCCCAAAGAATATGGTTCTGACCATAGTATTGATTTACAGCGGTTAAACTCAGCATCAGTGCTTCTCCTCAGTCGATCTCAGTTGCTCACAGGTATCCCGGTGTTCTGTAACGGCTAGTGAAGGATTAACCAGCAAATCTGCATACTTGGTAGCGGCAGCACTGCATAAAACACCACATTTCTAGCGGGTGGTTGCGAGTGTCTTTTGTTCCTCAAACAAGTAAGCAACTCTTGGGCCAAGTTGCGATGAGTTGAGATAAAATACGTATGTTAACGGGCTGTAAATGGTTTTGGCGCGCAAGGGGAAACTAAAACGGCTAAAACAGCTGGAGGGCCAGTGGTGAGTGGGCTTTTATTGCACTCAAGCAGTGCTATAAAGAAAATAATGGTGCAATAAAAATACAGTACTTCTTGCACTGCTGAGTAGCCTCACAGAAAGAACTAAAATTATAGAATTAGCAAATAGATTTGTTAGCACTAATTGAAATATACGGTGAAATAAAAATGTAAAAAAAACACTAAAAAAGTCAGTTTGTCACTATTACATCGCGAAGCTTCGCTTTTCGCCAACACGCGGCCCTTATGGGGTTGAATGAGTTATCCACCATTCCTGTGGATAACCTTGTGCATTAGCCATAGAAAACTGATGGCAGACGAGAGCGGACGCGGCTTCCGCTCCTGTTGTCCGGATTCTCGACTTTTTGATAAAGTTTTTAATTTTCAATGAGTTAATTAAAATCAAGCGATCAGAAAATATAGCCGGTACACATGGATAATCTTTAATCAATTAACTATCAATAATGTGTCGATGTTTATGGCTGGGGATAAAAATACTTTTAGGGTGCAAATGCTATCCACATATCACTGTAATAATGCGTGCAATATTGCAGTGAGAAAAATTTCAGCATTTTGGTGCTTGAAGCTGGTTTTATATCCAGTATCATAGCAGTGGCAAAAATCTATGGGGCTTTCATAATTAGCCTCCTGACAGTTTGTATTTCTCCGGCGGGTAGCAAATTCATGAGTAAATCATTCAAACTACATTCTGAGTTTAAGCCAGCAGGTGATCAGCCTGAGGCCATCCGGAAACTGGAGGAGGGGCTGGAAAATGGTCTGGCTCATCAGACGCTGTTGGGGGTAACCGGCTCGGGCAAAACCTTTACGGTGGCCAATGTTATTGCTGACCTGAATCGGCCCACCATGGTGTTAGCCCCCAACAAAACCCTGGCCGCACAACTTTATGGTGAGATGAAAGAGTTCTTTCCCGAGAATGCGGTGGAATATTTCGTCTCCTATTATGACTATTATCAACCTGAAGCTTATGTACCAAGTTCAGACACCTTTATCGAGAAAGACGCCTCGGTAAACGAACATATAGAACAAATGCGGTTATCAGCCACCAAGGCATTGCTGGAGCGGCGCGACGTGGTGGTGGTGGCCTCGGTCTCTGCCATTTATGGTCTGGGTGATCCTGATTTATACCTGAAAATGATGCTGCATTTGACCAAGGGGATGATAATCGATCAACGCTCCATTTTGCGGCGCTTGTCAGAATTGCAATACAGTCGCAACGACCAGGTGTTTCAGCGCGGCACTTTCCGGGTACGTGGCGAGGTTATTGACATCTTCCCGGCGGAGTCTGATGAATGGGCACTGCGGGTAGAGTTGTTTGATGAGGAAGTGGAGCGGCTATCGATATTTGATCCGCTGACCGGCCAGCTACAACATGAAGTTCCACGTTTTACTGTTTACCCTAAAACGCACTACGTTACCCCGAGGGAGCGTATTTTACAGGCGATGGAAGACATCAAGGTTGAGCTGGCAGAGCGGCGTAAAGTGCTGCTGGCCAACAACAAATTGATTGAAGAACAGCGTATTACCCAGCGAACCCAGTTTGACCTCGAAATGATGAATGAGCTGGGCTATTGCTCCGGTATTGAAAACTATTCCCGCTATCTTTCGGGCCGTGGGCCGGGAGAGCCGCCGCCAACACTATTTGATTATCTGCCATCAGATGGTTTGCTGATTGTAGATGAATCCCACGTCACCATTCCGCAAATTGGTGGCATGTACAAAGGTGACCGCTCACGTAAAGAAACCTTGGTGGAATATGGTTTCCGGCTACCCTCGGCGCTGGATAACCGCCCAATGCGTTTTGAAGAGTTCGAAGCGCTGGCACCACAAACTATCTATGTTTCTGCCACTCCCGGCAAATATGAGCTGGAAAAATCCGGTGGCGATGTCATCGACCAGGTGGTGCGCCCAACCGGCTTGTTGGATCCATTGATTGAGGTGCGGCCTGTAGCAACGCAGGTAGATGATTTACTATCAGAGATCCGTATTCGCGCTGCAATTAATGAGCGGGTGCTGGTCACTACGCTGACCAAACGTATGGCAGAGGATTTAACCGAGTATCTGGAAGAGCATGGCGCGCGGGTGCGTTACCTGCATTCGGATATTGATACCGTGGAGCGGGTTGAGATTATCCGTGATTTGCGTTTGGGTGAGTTTGATGTGCTGGTGGGGATCAACTTACTGCGAGAAGGGCTGGATATGCCGGAGGTTTCTCTCGTCGCCATCCTTGATGCTGATAAAGAAGGTTTCCTGCGTTCTGAGCGCTCCTTGATCCAGACCATTGGTCGCGCAGCACGTAACCTTAATGGTAAAGCCATTCTTTATGGTGACAGAATTACGGCTTCAATGGAAAAAGCCATTGGTGAAACTGAGCGGCGTCGAGCTAAACAGCAAGCTTACAATGAAGAGCGCGGTATTATCCCACAGGGGCTAAACAAGAAGATCGGCGATATTCTGCAATTGGGTCAACCTTCTACCCGTGGCAAAGGGAAAGGCCGGGGTGGCAAAGTGGCGGATACCAACAACTACCAATCTCTGGCACCAAAAGCGCTTGATCAGAAAATCCGTGAATTGGAAGCGAAGATGTACACCCACGCGCAAAATCTTGAGTTTGAGCAGGCGGCAGAATTACGCGATCAGGTGCATCAGTTACGCCAGCAGTTCATCGCTATATCTTAATATCTTGCGGCATAGCTCGATTCCTCGTAAGGTGTGCCGCTAAATTTAGGGTTAATAGATAAATAAAAAGGGCAAATGATGAGTGACCATGTATCAAAAGATCCGTTACACGGTATTACCCTTGAACAACTGTTGACCAAATTGGTTGAGCATTATGGTTGGGAAGAGTTGGCATACCGCATTCGGATCAACTGTTTCACCAGCTCACCAAGTATCAAATCTAGCCTGAAGTTTTTGCGACGTACACCGTGGGCACGAACTAAAGTGGAAGAGCTTTATATCCACATGAATGAGACCGCTGCTTTGGAAGAAAAATCGCGCAAGTAACCTTGTTCGCCCACTTACACCGAGCCTGCGCCACCTAATTGTTGCAAGGTGGCTTCCAGTGCCTGACGCAGTAACTCTCGGTCATGACGATAGGGAATATCTTTGGCTTCCAAGGGCTGTTGGACAATGATTCTGTCCGTAACGCCGCTGATATCAATGTGTGGGCTTACAATTGCTGCATCGATAATTTTTCGGCCGATCTTACTTTCCATTATTTCAAGCTTTTCGTGTAATGACAGCTCAGCGGCGGCAACACTGAGTTCACGCCCCAGATTGCCAATATAAATCATGCTGGCAGAGCTGCGTCGCAGGGCTTGAGTGAGATCATCGAGTAGTAACAGCGGCATCAGGCTGGTTAAGAAACTACCCGGCCCGATTAAAATGACATCCGCCTGGCCAATAGCTTCAACCGCTTCTTTGGTTGCGTGGACATGGGGGGACAGCAGCAAATCTTTCGGCATATGCGCAAGTTGGTCAATATTCACTTCACCGTAAACCGGGTGCCCCTCATGATCGATAGCCAGCAAATCGACGGGGTGTTCTGACATAGGAATCAACCAGGCATCGACTTTCAGCAAACTACGCACCAGGTTAATGGCCTCAATGGGACGAATGCTGAGATGGTCCAGTGCCTTGAGCATTAAATTACCCAGATTATGGCCTGCCAATTCGCCATTACCGGTAAATCGGTATTCGAACATTGCAGAAGCTACACTGGGTTCTGTTATCAATTGATTCAGGCAGTTACGTGTGTCACCCCAGGCAATCCCCCCCTCTGAACGACGTATGCGACCAGTCGAACCGCCATTATCGGTAGTAGTAACAATACCAGTCAGGCGTGAACCTAAAGGGGAAAGGGCTGACATCACTCGCCCCAGCCCATGACCTCCGCCTAAAGCAACCACCCGATCGAGGTCCGCTAATGTGCGATTTCGCATATTTTTCCTGCCTAAATATTGTAATAAGCATAGCTAATGGTGAAATTGCTGCATAAGTTAACGGATTTGCTGCCAAAACGCGATATAAGCCAAGATTTTCGTGATTTTAAACAAAGTATTATCCCCACAATAAAATAAGCTCAATAACAATATGTTTTGTTATATAAGTCGTTGTATATAAATATATATAGCGAAAAACAGCAATTGGCTATCTTGTGGTTTTAGCGTTAGAATCTGTAGGAAAAGTGGGGGTTTTAGCGATTAGCGGCTATACCCAAAATGACTTTTTTAACCATGGTTCAGTTAGCTGTGAGCACAGTGACTGAGCACAAACTCCTAGCCTTAGTGTCTACGTTGTTGCGTTTATGGACAATATGATGCTCTGGCCGTGGCTTTAAGCCACCAGGGTGCGAGGTAGAAATGCCTGCATCTCCCGTATTTGGAAAGGTGTTATGGTACAACTTACAGACGCATTTGCGCGCAAGTTCTATTAC
>NZ_JBLWEX010000079.1:0-9779 GCF_048323875.1 Yersinia sp. LJYL362 | reverse complement strand
GCGATATCTGGGGTTACATTGCATTGAATCATTTCAAGCAAAAAACCATTGCTGGCGAAATTGGCTCAAGCACCATGCCACATAAAGTGAACCCAATTGATTTTGAAAACTCAGAGGGCAATCTGGGGCTGTCCAACGCGGTGCTGGGCCATTTAGCCAGCAAACTTCCTGTTTCGCGCTGGCAGCGTGACCTGACGGATTCCACCGTGTTACGTAACTTGGGCGTAGGCTTGGGTTATGCGTTGATTGCCTATCAAGCGACCATGAAAGGCATTAGCAAACTTGAAGTCAACGAAGCGCACCTGTTGGAAGAGTTGGATCACAACTGGGAAGTTTTGGCCGAGCCGATTCAAACAGTTATGCGCCGCTATGGCATTGAAAAACCATACGAAAAATTGAAAGAATTGACCCGAGGGAAACGTGTCGATGCGGCGGGCATGCAAGCCTTTATCGACAGCCTCGCGCTGCCGGAAGCAGAAAAAACCCGCTTGAAAGCCATGACACCCGCCAATTACATTGGTCGTGCCACAACAATGGTCGATGAGTTGAAGTAATACTTTAGTCTCAACATCAGGTGGCAAATCAACGCCACCTGAATAATTTCTTATCCTTTCGTGTACTGCCCCTGTTTAGCCCCGGTTTAGTCACCGTCATTGATAATACTGTTGATGTCAAAAGGACTTTACACTTGCTGGAGCTAATATCACTATGTTGAAGCAAACACTTCTTTCTCTCGCCCTAATGGGAACCTGCACTGCCGCTATGGCAGCGGATTACACTTATGTAGCCGGTGGCCTGCAATATGGCTCAATCAGCAACAATGAGCGTTTCGATAAAGAATTCAATCAAAGTCAGTACAGTCATATCGGTAACCGCGATATGGGCGGTATCTACTTCAATGGTGGCTATGGTTTTGATAACGACCTGTTTATTGATGGTCGTATAAGTAGCATCGCCAATAATGACCGCGGCCTTGCCGAAGCAGTCCTCGGGCTGGGTTACCATTTTGCCTTCTCACCCAATATTGATTTCTATACCTTGGTGGGCGGCAGCCGCCATGCAATGGTATTTGATGCCAGCAAAGACGGCAAAAAAACCAATACTTACAATAGCGCCACAGGCGAAATTGGTATCAAAAGTAAGTTATCACAGGATATCGGTCTGGATGTTGCCTACCGTTTGGCAAACTATGATAGTCGTGCATACCATGAAGCACGTGTAACAACTGACTATGCTCTGACACAAAGCCTCTCTGCAGAAGTAGGTTATACCTACCATAACTGGAAAGTCAGTGATCAAGCGATGCAGGCAGGTTTACGTTACACTTTCTAAGTCACTGTTCTAATTTTTACTTGTCGGGTAATATTAGATTACCCGGTTAATGTCTTATCGAGGAATGTAGTATGCGGGTTTTAGTTGTCGAAGATAATGCTTTGTTGCGTCACCATCTTACGGTGCAAATGCGTGAAATGGGCCATCAGGTTGATGCAGCAGAGGATGCCAAAGAGGCAGACTATTTCTTGCAGGAACATGCCCCAGATATCGCCATTATTGATCTTGGTTTACCAGGCGAGGATGGCTTAAGCCTTATCCGTCGTTGGCGTAGTCATCAGACAAACCTGCCAATTCTAGTGCTTACTGCGAGGGAAAGTTGGCAAGACAAGGTTGCAGTACTGGAAGCCGGTGCTGATGATTATGTCACCAAACCTTTTCATCTTGAAGAAGTTATAGCGCGAATTCAGGCATTGATGCGACGCAATATCGGCCTCGCGTCCCAAATTATTGAATTTCCCCCATTTCAAATTGATCTCTCTCGCAGAGAGTTGTGTGTCAATCAGCAACAGATTAAACTGACCGCTTTCGAATACACTATCATTGAAACCCTTATTCGTAATGCAGGAAAAGTAGTCAGCAAAGATACATTAATGCTGCAACTCTACCCTGATGCAGAATTACGTGAGAGCCATACTATCGACGTATTAATGGGCCGTTTACGTAAAAAGCTGCTGGCAGAACATGAAGGTGAAGTGATTACAACTATCCGTGGTCAGGGATACCGTTTTGACGCCAACTAGACATCATGTTCAGGACAAATAGCAAGCCCTTCTCTCTTCGTGCTCGTTTTCTTATGGCGACAGCAGGTGTCATCTTAGCGCTGTCGTTATCATATGGTATGGTCGCCGTCGTCGGTTATATTGTCAGCTTTGATAAAAACACCTTCAGCGCACATCGCGGTGAAAGTAATTTATTTTTCAGCTTGGCCCAATGGCATGACAATAAGTTGAGCATATCGGTGCCGCCAGAACTTGAGCTGAATATCCCGACGCTGGTTCTGATTTACGATAAAGATGGCAATATACTGTGGCGCCAACGGCATGTGCCCGAACTTGAATCTCATATCGAAAAAAGCTGGCTACAAAAACCGGGATTCTATGAGCTGGATACCGGAACACATATAAGTAGCATGATGTTGGGTGATAACCCTAAAGCGCAAGACCAGCTAAAAAAATATGACGATACGGATAACAGTGCTCTGACTCACTCTGTATCCGTCAATACTTACCCCGCAACATCCCGCTTACCACAGCTCACGATTGTCGTTGTAGATACCATCCCACAGGAATTGCAGCGTTCTGATTTGGTTTGGAATTGGTTTAGTTATGTCTTACTGGCGAATTTGCTGTTAGTTGTTCCCTTACTTTGGCTCGCCGCCTATTGGAGCCTGAGGCCCATCAAAGCACTGGTCAGTCAGATAAGTCAGCTAGAAAAAGGTGAACGCGATCAGTTAGATGAAAACCCACCTCGAGAATTGCAGAGCTTAGTGCGCAATCTCAATATCTTACTCACCAATGAACGCCAGCGTTATACCAAATACCGCACGACACTTTCCGACCTGACTCATAGCCTCAAAACCCCGCTAGCGGTATTGCAAACGACGCTGCGTTCTTTACGCACCGGTAAGCAAACGACTATCGAGGAAGTCGAGCCTATCATGCTAGAGCAGATCAGCCGCATCTCTCAGCAAATCGGTTATTACCTGCACCGTGCCAGTATGCGTTCCGAGCATAATGTATTGATTCGCGAGATCCACTCAGTTCCCGCTCTACTCGATAGCTTGTGTAGCGCATTAAATAAAGTTTATCAGCGCAAAGGAGTTGTGCTGACGTTGGATATTTCGCCTGAGGTGACTTTCCTTGGGGAGCGAAATGACTTTATGGAGGTCATGGGTAATGTTCTGGAAAATGCCTGTAAATACTGTTTGGAGTTCGTCGAGATAACCGCCCTGCACTCAGAAAAACAGCTCACTATTGTCGTTGACGACGATGGTCCAGGCATTCCAGAAAGCAAACGACAGTTGATTTTCCAGCGTGGGCAGCGAGTCGATACTTTACGCCCTGGGCAAGGGCTGGGATTGTCCGTTGCTGCCGAGATTATTGAACAGTATCAAGGCAAGATAACCATTACTGAAAGCCCCTTGGGTGGAGCAAGAATGATGGTAACTTTTGGCCAGCAGCATGATTATCACGCTGATTAATAAAATTTACCTGCCAATATCTGATACTCATAGCTGGCATCCGTTATAATCACCAGCAAGTTCACCCCCTATCCTGGAATAAACATGGATTACCAACTCAGTCTCGATTGGCCTGATTTCCTGCAACGCTATTGGCAGAAACGCCCCGTCATCCTCAAACGTGGCTTTAAAAATTTTATCGATCCGCTCTCACCAGATGAACTCGCTGGTTTAGCTATGGAAAATGAAGTTGATAGCCGTTTGGTGAGCCATGAAGATGGCCGCTGGCAAGTCGGCCATGGCCCCTTTGAAAGTTTTGATCATTTAGGTGAGACTAATTGGTCGCTGCTAGTACAAGCCGTTGACCATTGGCATGAGCCTGCGGCTGCATTAATGCACCCATTCCGCCCGCTTTCAGACTGGCGCATGGATGACTTAATGGTCTCTTTCTCCGTTCCGGGTGGCGGTGTCGGCCCGCATTTTGACCAGTATGATGTCTTTATTATTCAGGGCACGGGGCGTCGTCGCTGGCGGGTCGGTGAGAAAACGGAAATGAAACAGCATTGTCCTCACCCTGACCTGCTGCAAGTTGGGCCTTTCGACGCCATTATTGATGAAGAAATGGAGCCTGGCGATATCCTTTATATCCCGCCGGGATTTCCTCATGAAGGCTATGCGTTGGAAAATGCCTTGAATTATTCAGTCGGTTTCCGTGCACCTAATGGCCGCGAACTGGTCAGTGGCTTTGCCGACTATGTGCTGGCTCGCGAGTTGGGTAGTTATCGCTACAGCGATCCAGATTTGCAATTACGCGAACATCCGGCGGAAGTGTTGCCACAAGAAGTCGATAAACTTCGTACAATGATGCTCGATTTAGTTCAGCAACCAGAGGATTTCCAAAACTGGTTTGGTGAATTTATTTCCCAATCGCGCCATGAACTGGATATCGCGCCACCAGAACCGCCTTATCAGGCGGGTGATGTCTATGAGCTATTGCAACAAGGTGAGGAGTTACAACGTCTTACCGGGTTGCGTGTTCTACGTATTGGTGATCAATGCTTTGCTAATGGTGAGTTGATTAATACACCACACAGACAAGCCGCCGATGCATTATGCCAACACTTTAGCGTGGATGCGCAGCAGTTGGGGGATGCGCTGGAAGACCCGTCCTTCCTGGCGATGCTCACCGCGTTGGTGAACAACGGCTATTGGTATTTTAGCGACTGATATTTCGAGCTTATTCCGCAAAAATGCCCCGGTAAACGGGGCATTTTTATCAGTCGGTCAGACTGATGACTCTTTAGCGCGTTTCGCCGTCAATTCAGCAATGCGCATAATAACCGCCACCGCTTTCTCCATCCCTTCCAGCGTTATAAACTCATGTTTACCATGATAATTATAGCCGCCTGTGAAAATATTTGGGCAAGGTAAACCAAGGAAGGATAGCTGCGCACCGTCAGTGCCACCACGTATCGGCTTCATGATGGGGGTAATATCACAATCATGCATTGCCTGCTGAGCTATCTCGATGATATGTGGGTGTTTAATAATATGCTCTCGCATATTGTAATAGCTATCATCTATAACGATTTCAATATAGCAATCACGGTGTAAACCTTTGCCTACCCGTTTAGCGATATCCACCATATTTTTCTTGCGTGCTTCAAAACCATCGCGATTAAAGTCTCGCACGATATAGTGCATTTCTGCCCGTTCGACCGTGCCTTTAATACTTTGCAGATGATAGAAACCGTCATAACCATCAGTACTTTCAGGGGTTTCATCCGTGGGTAATTCCTGATGGAAACGGGTTGCCAGTGATAGCGCATTGACCATCACCCCTTTGGCACTGCCGGGATGCACATTATTACCGACAATCTTTATGGTCACCGATGCGGCATTGAAGTTCTCAAATTCCAGCTCACCGACACCGCCGCCATCCACGGTATAGGCCCACTGGGCATTAAATTCTGCCACATTAAAGAAGCGCGCACCTTTCCCTACTTCTTCATCCGGTGTGAAAGCGATACGAATATCACCATGCGGGATATTGCTGTGCTTTAAGCGCACCATAGCAGTAATAATTTCCGCAATACCCGCTTTATCATCCGCACCCAATAAGGTTTTGCCATCAGTGGTAATCAAGGTATGCCCAAGCAATTGATGCAAGACGGGGAACATGACCGGCGATAAAACCTCGTCGCCCATCCCCAAAGCAATATCACCACCACGGTAGTTTTCTACAATCTGCGGATTAACATTTTTACCCGAGAAATCAGGTGAAGTATCAAGATGGGCAATAAAACCAATGGTAGGGACCAGCCAGGAGACATTGGCAGGCAAGGTTGCCATCACACAGCCGTGCTCACTCAAACTCACCTGAGAAAAACCCAGCGTCTGCAACTCATGTTGTAACGCCAGAGCCAGCTTGCGCTGCCCTTCAGTGCTCGGCACGGATTTTACATTGGCTTTTGCTTGTGTATCAAAAGAAACATAGTTGAAAAAGCGGTCGAGTAATTTGTCCATGGGCCCACCCTCATAATAGTGAATATCATTATGGGGAAGTGATCACCATCAAATATTGCGTCAGGTCAGTTTTAGACAAACTTAAGCCAGAATAAAAAAAGACAAACCAGGAACAGTGTCGAGTGAATAAGAGCCGCTAATCACATTGCGGCTCTTATTCAGCAAGGTAATTTAGTCGCCTTGACGATTTTCGCCGCGCGTGGTTAAGAATTCGCGCACATATTCTGGAACCACTTTACTGGCTAAACCGTAGTGTTTTTCATCAAACTGGCTCTCGACCTGACTAGGCTCGAGATTCAACTCGACAGTATGAGCACCATGCAAGCTCGACTCATGGACAAAACCGGCGGCAGGATAGACATGGCCGGAGGTGCCAATTGAAATAAAGAAATCAGCCTCAGCCAGCGCCTGATAGATTTCATCCATGCCCATTGGCATCTCACCAAACCACACAATATGTGGGCGCAGTGGCGATGGGAATTGGCAACAATGGCAGCGCTCATCCGCACTGAGATCACCCGGCCAATCCAGTACCTGGCCTGACTGGGTGCAGCGCACTTTCAATAACTCGCCATGCATATGAATAACGCGCTTACTACCCGCTCTCTCATGCAAATTATCTATATTCTGAGTCACCAGTACGAAATTATCACCCAGCACTGCTTCCAAATCAGCTAATGCAAAATGGGCGGCATTTGGCGCAATATCAGGCTGCTGTAACTGGCGGCGGCGGGCATTATAAAAGGCCTGAACCAGTTCAGGGTCACGACGATACCCTTCAGGGGTGGCAACATCTTCCACCTGATGCTCTTCCCACAAACCATCTGCCGCACGGAAAGTACGAATACCCGATTCGGCCGAGATGCCGGCCCCCGTCAGAACCACCACAAACGGCTTCTTCATTTCGGATGTTGCAGCACTGTCTCGATGAAAA
Source organism: Yersinia sp. LJYL362 (assembly GCF_048323875.1). NCBI lineage: Bacteria > Pseudomonadati > Pseudomonadota > Gammaproteobacteria > Enterobacterales > Yersiniaceae > Yersinia > Yersinia sp. LJYL362. Next base: position 2,805 of record NZ_JBLWEX010000079.1, on the reverse strand, counting down.
ATACGGGAGCGAAAACGTTGATGGCGCAAGTGCTTATTCTTGCGAAACCGACACAACCGATGGCGAATGCGCATAACCTTTTGCCTCTATTTTAGGTATTTTTATTTGCTATTGATTAATTAACGCTCAGACAAATGCAGGAACGCCGCCCCACGAACACCGCCCGCATCACCATAACGCGCTTTTTCAATGCGTGGCAATCGGGCTACTCGCAATAAATGCTGTGGTAGCCGTTTCGGCAGTTCTTGATAGATATGCTCGAAATTAGATAATCCACCACCGATTACAACGAGATGGGGGTCCAGCATAGTCAATAAATTACCTAAGCAAACAGCCAGTACATCCATAAAACGCTCAACATGAGCTACAGCCTTGGATTCACCGATGTTATAGTTTGCAATAATTTCAGTTGCAGGCAAAGATTGCTGGTTGAAATGTTTGTACATCCATTCAAAACCACGTCCTGAAATATAATTCTCAATACAACCATTATGGCCGCAACCACATGGTACTCGGGGAATATCTGCACCCAGAATATCCAGCGCATCTACTGGCAAACGAAAATGACCAAATTCGCCAGTAATATGGTTTCGCCCACTGACAATATTGCCGTTCACAATTAGCCCACCACCGACGCCAGTACCAAGAATCAGCCCTAATACTGTTGGATAGCGGCGAAACTCAGGATCCCAGGCTTCCGACAATGCAAAGCAGTTAGCATCATTATCGATTCGAACTTCGCGCCCGATTAACCCGGAAAGGTCACCTTGCAAGGATTGTCCCATAGCCGCGGGCACATTCGCCGTGAATACCGTACCATCATCGGCGTTGGGCAAGCCGGGAATGCCGATACCCACACTGCCTTTAATACTACAAAACTCATCGGCTTCCCGTGTCAGGTCATGTAATGTTTGCAGTAATAGCGAGTAGTCTTCGCGCGGTGTAGGGACACGCTTATGCCAGATTCGTTGCAGGTTAGCATCAAAAACGCCTAACTCAATTTTGGTGCCGCCCATATCAAAACCGTAATACATAAAGTTATCCTTATATACCCTAAATAATTCGAGTTGCAGGAAGGCGGCAACTGAGTAAATCCCCAGGAGCTTACATGAGTAAGTGACTGGGGTGAGCGAAGGCAGCCAACGCACATGCAGCTTGAAGTATGACGGGGATAATTATTGCCCGCTCAGTACCCGCGCCGGATCAATACGACTGGCACGACGCGCCGGATACCAACTGGCAATTAAACTCAACACCAATGCGGTCGCCAGCACACAAGCCACATCAAACCAGTGCAGTTCTGACGGCAAAAAGTCGATGAAATAGATATCACCCGACAAAAATTGATGCCCGATCAGCTTTTCCAACCCACGGATAATGTTGGTTAATTGCAAAGAGATAATCACTCCCGCGACCGCCCCGCTGACACTGCCGATCAGCCCTGCCATCAAGCCATACCAGATAAAGATGGCTCGTATCAGGCCATCTTTAGCGCCTAATGTGCGTAACACCGCGATATCGCTGCTTTTATCTTTAACTGCCATCACCAGAGTGGAAACAATGTTAAAGCTGGCAACCCCGATAACCAGTACCATCGCTAAATACATGATGGTGCGAATCATTTGGATGTCACGATACATATAGCCGTAGGTGCCAATCCAACTGCTGATATACACATAGGCATTCGAGACCTCTCCGGCACTGCGTACCAGTTTGTTGGCGTTATAGACATCATCGACCTTGATGGCTATACCAGTGACACTGTCACCCATGTCCAGATATTGCTGCGCATCGACTAAAGGTACTAATGCCAGGCTGTGATCCAGTTGCCCACTCAATTGAAAAACACCCGCCACTTGCAAGCGAATACGCTTGGGTTGCAGTAATTTCATCTCAGGGTCGCTATTAGGGATCATGACTGTCAGCCATGACCCCTGCTTCACACCCAAGGCATCGGCCAGACCTTTGCCCAAAATGATCTGCTGCTGACCGGCTTTGAAATTGTCCCAGGCATGATTAAGGACGAAGCTCGGCAATGCACTAAGTCGCTGTTCGGCCTCGGGATCAACACCTTTGACCTGTACGGCACGCAGCTGTGTGCCGTTTTCAATCAAACCGGTGAAATTGATATAAGGTGCCGCCGCCACGATACCGGGTACTTTTTCAATCCGCTGTAAAGTTTGCGGCCAACCACTAAATGGCTGATTGACCACCGCAATTTCACCGTGTGGCACCACCGCCAAAATACGATTTTTTAGCTCACGTTCGAAGCCGTTCATGGCACTTAAGCCGACGATCAACACCGCCACGCCCAAAGCAATGCCCAAGGTGGAAATCACCGAAATGAGTGACACCATTCCGCCGCGACGGCGGCCACGGCTAAAACGTAAACCGATTAACAGTGAAAGTGGCGAAACGCCCATCCCAATTGCCACTATTGCGCCCCCACCAACGTCAAGTGCTGCTGTAGCTGGCCGTCACGCATTTCCAACTGACGGCTCATGCGTTTGGCCAATTGCAAATCGTGAGTGACCACTAAGAAGGCGGTCCCCTGACGAACATTCAATTCACCTAGCAAATTAAAGATGCTATCGGCATTCCGTTGATCGAGGTTACCGGTCGGCTCATCAGCCAACACCAGCGACGGGTTGTTCACTAGCGAGCGCGCAATCGCCACTCGCTGACGCTCACCACCGGATAGTTCGGACGGGCGATGTTTGCTACGCTTTTCCAACCCCACAGCCACCAGCATCGCGCGGGCTTTATCCTGCGCTTCACTCGGTTTGGCACCGCCGATAAGTAGTG
>NZ_JBLWEX010000078.1:0-9761 GCF_048323875.1 Yersinia sp. LJYL362 | reverse complement strand
TAGGATACAGAAAACGCTAAAAGAGAAGCATATAGGCATGGGCCAATTATTACGCCGCATCGCAAAATTTTTAGGGGTTGGTGCTCCAGCTACTTACTCCTACCCCGCTTTAGATGTCACCTTAGCCGGTGAACGCCACTTGCATCTGGTCGGTAGCATCCATATGGGAACCGAAGGCATGTTTCCCCTCCCCCACGAATTGCTGAATAAATTGAATCAAGCTGATGCGCTGATAGTAGAAGCAGATATCACTGACGCAACCTCGCCGTTTGGTAACGAAAATCTGGCTGATCCGTTGATTGACCGATTATCTGAAGAGCACTACCAACAATTGTTGCAACGCTGCGAAGAACTCGGTCACGATCCGCAGTCCATGGCCTTTCTGCCCGCATGGCAAACCGCCTTGATGCTTCAGGCACGCCAGGCCCAACGTTTGGGATTACGCGGCGAATACGGCATCGATTATCAATTACTGAAAGCGGCCGCAGCGCAGAAGAAAACCATTATTGAGCTGGAAGGCGCACAAATGCAGCTCGATTTACTGGAAACACTGCCCGACAATGGCATGTCTTTACTGCTCGATACCTTAACTCACTGGCACACCAACGCTCGCCTGTTGCAAACCATGATTGGCTGGTGGTTGGAACATCATCCGGCCAATGACCTATCCACTCTGGCTCCTACCTTTAGTCAGGGGTTGTACGACGTACTGATGATACAGCGCAATAAACGCTGGCAGCAGCAGCTTGAACAACTGCCAGCCGGCCACTATGTGGTAGCAGTTGGTGCATTACATTTATATGGCGAAGGGAATCTCCCTGAACTCTTGCAGCCCAACCATCGGTAAAAAATACAAAAAAATGGCCGATATCGCTATCGGCCAGTCAAAGAGGAATTTTCATTATTTTAGTTATTAAGCCCTCACATTCCTTGCGGAAAATATGAGCAGCCAGTATAGGGTAGCAACCTGACGATTAGATTAGCAACTGACATTCATCATATATCGTATCGCATCGGATCATTGTGCTGATTTTATTAGGTTAATTTTTAGTCTTGTGACAAAAATTAGGTGTAGGATATTCCAACTGAATAAATTTTCATTTTAAATTGGACGTTTATTATGACACCTGCAGTCGTTTTGCTGGAAAAACAAAAAGTTCCTTTCACATTACACCCCTATCACCATGACGCCACAGAAACCAATTTCGGTGATGAAGCGGTTAAAAAACTGGGCCTCAATGCCGATCAAGTTTATAAAACATTGCTGGTTGCGTTAAATGGCGATGCCAAAAATCTGGCGGTTGCCGTCACACCGGTGGCCACCCAACTTGATCTTAAGAAAGTGGCGCGTGCATTGGGGGTAAAAAAAGCCGAGATGGCGGATCCACAATTAGCGCAGCGCAGTACTGGCTATTTAGTTGGCGGTATCAGCCCATTGGGGCAGAAAAAACGCTTACCCACAGTGATTGATAGCCCTGCTCAAGACTATGCCACCATATTTATTTCCGGCGGTAAACGGGGGTTAGATATTGAATTGGCAGCAACAGACCTATGCCGTTTATTGCAGGGAACCTTTGCTGATATCGCCAAGCGGGATTGAGTCATCACAAATATGAAAGGGCCCCAAATAGCCCTTTCATAAAAAATTAATTTATTGTCTCTAAAGATCTTTTAAGTTAAATAAACCTATATCACTGTGATTAGTTTTAAATGAGGAATATAAATCTATTGGATTTTTTAAATTTCCACCTTGCAAAACTGGCGTATGTATTGAGCCAAGATCACAGAAAGGCACCTCCCAGAGCGGCAACTGAGCACATCGTGTGAAACAGCTAGGTTGGTGGAAACACGCGAGTGCACTCGCAACAGGCAGTGCGGTGAGCATTGAAAAAATAACAACTATTTTATGAAAGCGCATAGTGAGCCTCCTGAACCTAATATCCAATAAATAACAAGTAACTTACTTACCATCTTTGGCTTAGTCCCAGTGATATTATCTCACTTAGGTAAAAGTGATTTTATGAACACAAATATAAACAATACATCAACAAAAAATATTTTCCGCTTAACACAGCTTGGTTTCTATATATAACCAATAGCAATCAGGATTATATAATAGGAGTCACTGACTATAGTAACTCCTTATCTAATTGATTATTTATAAACAATCTCACCTTTCGGCTGATATTGGCTGGCATCCAGTGGAGAGTGCTTTTCAATATACTGTTTCAGTAGGTGCTGAGTTGCAGCGCAATGTATTGATATTTAGAATAATTACTAGCTTCTTGACACCTAAAATCAACTAAATCAATCGCGTTATAACCTATTGAATAGAAACAAATAAAAATTAGTTTTGCAGAAAAGGTTTCCTCCTCAATCACTCGAATCTGATTGCACCCCAGATAATTACAACCGTATATTTAACCCGTCATGGGGTGTCGGGGGTCGGAGGTTCAAATCCTCTCATGCCGACCAAAATACCTAAAGAAAACCAATCCATTAGGGTTGGTTTTTTTGTTTGTGGGGTTTGCTGATGGTAAAACAATGGTAAAACTCCGACGATATCTCCCCCTACAGTTCACTTAAAACTGATTGTTATACGGATAACATTTACTGTATATTTAACCAGTAAATTAACTGTGTGAGGATCTACTCATGTCAGCAACAAAAGGCTTCGAACAGAATTTTTCTGTGATTTATAAATTTGACTCTCTGACCATCAGCCACTCAACACGCAGCAAATCCATGATTTTCAATGCCAGGGTAAAAAGCCCACCAATCTTATCCAATGCTGAAGTGATTCAGACAATGGAGATCACAGTCGAGCAGGCTCGGCATATCGTCAGTGAGCTACAAAAGCGGATTGATTATATTGATGCAGGGATCAGTGATGCAGGTGTGAACTATTTAAATTAAGGCCCGGTGCAGTGGTGAGTTACAGATCCATCATACGCATGAATAGACCGGGCGATGAAGCCCGGTTTTGTATTCTATGCTTCCAAAATAACTATTTTAGTAATATCAGCCACATTATGAATTGAGAAGTGATTCCATCCATCTATTAACATATAACTCCCCCTATAAAAAACATTAATTTTGAGATTGCTTAAGTGCCTCAAATAATGGCTGTTTAAATGAATTAATTAATAGTTCAGCACCATAAATAGATAAATGGTCATCATCAAAGTAATATAATCTAGACTTATCTTTGCTGTAAGGATAACACTTTTCATCATCACACAATAATTTTTCAGGATATACTCTAATGATATTAGGCCCCACAACTGAATCTAGTAAAGCATAACTAACACTTGAACGTTCTAAATATTTAGATTTTGATATGCTAAAGTTATAGTTTTCAATAAATTTTATTTTTTCATCTATTGAAAATAGACTTTGGAGTCTATGTGAAATTAATTTTGGTATATCAATACCTAACTCCGGCTCTGGATAAATAAGTATTAATGTATGATTTTTAGCCCATAGATTTAATTTCGACAATATTTCATCATATAAAGGATTACCATTCTTTGGAACTTGTTTATTATCTAAACTCCCTTCAACATCTCCATACTCATTAACGTATTGATTACCTGAAAGGTACCAATTTAATCGAGCCGAGAATATAATCACGTCATTTTTTGACTCTATATACTTTGAAAACTGGCTTGATCTATCTTGGCATATTTTATGGATTATGCCGCGATCATACATATCGATGTTATCCATTCCCAAGCAAACATCACTAGTTAACTGTATAAGATTAAAATTATTTCCTGCTATGTTTTCCAAACTATATCCGAGGCTTCCAGCATGGCTATCACCAACAAGTATAACATTAGGGAGACTTTTCTTATCATTAGATATCCCGCATGAGTTTTCAATATTGTTATCATGACATTTTATGCCGTTCACTTCATGTAGTTTATTACCATTCAGATTTAATATTAATTTTGCAATATCATGCTTCTCGAATCTTTCAGGGAGCCCTTTTGTATATATAGTAATAATTGCAAAAGAAAACGCGGTGACTATTGTCACAACAATAGCAACTATTTTCCACTTATTAAGATTTCGCCTAAAGGGTTTTTCGATAAAGAAATAAGTTACTATTGATAAAGAAAAAGTAATTATTAGTAGTAGAATACTTTGTAAAAAATTAATATTTTCATGTTTAACAATTCTAAATACGACTAATACAGGTTGATGCCATAGGTAGAGAGAGTAAGATATTGCGCCAATAAAAACAATTGGCTTCAATGATAATATTTTTCCAACAATCTCGCTTTGGTTACTGAAAATAATCAGGAGTGATGTTCCTAGCACTGGAACTAATGTTATAAATGACGGGTGAGGCATTGAATCATCAATAAATACTAGAGAGAAAAAAATTAAATAAATACCAACAATCGGCATTAGTTTCAATATAATACTATTTTTTTCTGTTCTTGTACTAAAAAGTCTCTACTAATAAATGATAGTAAAGCACCAGCCATTAATTCCCACGCTCTAGTCAAAAATGAGTAAAAGGAAAGATCTGCATTTTTTACTGTTAATATTTGGGCTGCGGTAAACGACAATAAAGCTGCAACCAATAGAATCTGAAAAATATGAGATTTAAAAAACCGACTTATTATTACCATGAATATCGGGAAGAACATATAAAACTGCCATTCTGCTGACAAACTCCATGTATGTAGCAAAAAATTATATAGACTTGAGGTCGCAGTATATGGATCTACCGAATAAAAATAATAATTAGATAAGAACAACAAAGAAGATAATAGAGACTTTCCGTAACTAAACAGCTCATCTGGCAGTAATAACTGATAAGCGACAATACTTGTAAGTAACGATATAACTAATAATGCAGGGTATATCCGCTTAAATCTTTTTATGTAAAAATTTAAAAAATCCACTTTCCCTTTATTCAAACTTTCTCTAATTATATTAGAAATAAGATATCCGGAAAGAACAAAAAAGATATCAACTCCGAAAAAACCTCCCTTTAAAAAATTGATGCCTGAGATGGTTAAGTGACAATGATAAAAAAAGACCGCTATAACTGCTACGGCTCTTAATCCATCTAAGTCATCTCTATACTTCATAAATCACCTAGCTTTAAGAACAGTAATTTTTACCCAGTTGGGAAGAATATCACTCGATATTTATATATACAAGATAACCAAGTTTATTACTGTGAGCATCGTATACAGGTGGCTAAATTTTGTTCTAACCATCATTGATGCTCATCTACTTCTTGAATTCAACCACCGCTACCCGGCAGCCTATTTATGCTGGTTCTTTAGGCCATATGATATGGGGGGCATTAGAAAAGTCCACTTTTGTTAGTGCATAACGATACTTCTGCCATTCTTCTAAAATCAATTTATCTGCTTCATCAATATATCCGCCTTCAAGTGCATCTTTCATCGGCGCGATGAAAGATGATGCTTTTGTAATTAACTCTGTTTTGATGTTATCAGCTTCAAAAATATCAGCTGTACGTTTTCTTTTTACATCTGTAACCCACTCTGTACCATTCCAACTATCATAAGGTGTTCCAGGAACAGCAGTGGTAAAATCGCTATGGATTGGCCCGATATAGTCAACTACTGCTTGCTGCCCATTTGAAATTGCAAATACTCGAGTACCTCGATGATCCTCTGCCTGTTTCCATTCATCATTCTGGAAAACTGCAATCAATCCCCCGCATTTATCATATCCGGGATCTACTGTTGTCGAATTGCCTGGAAGGCTCACTCCAACTGGAATAAATTCATCTGACCAACCGACGTATTCCCTTGTTATATTATGGAAGTAAAAAACTTTGACGTACCCTGCAACATTAGCATGGCCTGTGTCATCAAAAATTATTGTCATTATTTAGCCCTTACTAAAAAGTTGAATGCAATATTACGTGGTCTATTCTCAGTTGCTGTTGGCACCTGCATTGAAGCATCAAATTTAACGATTTTGACAGGTTCGGATCCTGTAGTGACATTCCCAGTTACACCCGGCATATTTTCTGCTAACAACACTCCATCGGTATTCAAATTATTAGCCTTAAACTGAATATTTGAAACTGAACCCGTTAGGTTTCGGATAGCATCACTCTGTATTGAAAGTAAAATTCGTCCTGTATCAGCCCCTCTGCCTGCATCCCATATTCGCGGGAATTCGCCACGGGCTTCCGTAAGAGTAAGACTCGGGATCACTAACGCGAGTTTTGGATATTGCGATGCCGTAAATGTCGCACCATTCCACCGTAAAAAAACCTGCCCAGACATTTCAGTAAAAAGGTCTGCTGGTGTCTGTGCCGAAGGCCAAAAAAACGGCATTCCTATTGGAAATAGACCTGAACTCAAACTAAGGTTAGCTAGTGCAGCAGCCACCGCAGCAAGGCCAGCGTCTTTAATTTCAGAAAGATTATTTGCTTTCTTGAGAAAATCCCCGCCCGCACCACTAACAATGGCGTTAATCGCGGTTAATAACTGCGCACGGTCGCTCTTCTTCAAAGCCGTGCCTGTACTTTCAATGACGTTAGCAATCTCTTCCTGCACGGCATCAAAATAATCATCATCCAAAGCCGTAGCCGGTACGCCAGTCTGTGGGTTACCACGGGTAAAGCCGTTCTTACCCGCGCCAAATTTATCAACCTGGGCGGTTGGGGTATCAATACGATGCATAAAGGGTTACTCCGGGTATAAGAAAGTCACATAGGTGTGCGAAGGGCAAAGTTTGTTAATGACGCATTCGGCAATGGTATCGCCCCACGTTCTCAGACTGTCGGTGCAGACAGAAGTACAGGTCATGTCGGTTATCTGAGTGACATTCGGCATGTTGACCTGCCACCAGTAGCGCCACTCGTCTGAATAAAGCGAATCAATGCAGGTCGCAGTGCAGCGAAAAACATCACTTTCAAACTGTGTGATCGTGGCATCCGGATAGCCCAGTGCCGCCAGTTGTGCCAGATAAAACGCCTTATTAATCCCACCTGTAATGTTAATTTTTGCATCCAGCCGCTGTTGTCGCTGGGCCAAGGTCTGCACCCCGGGCGGTGCGCATGAATCCGGCAGACCGGTTAGCTGTTCATAGCGGTCAATCAACTCAGTGGTGGTACGCGGATCAACTTCTACCATCAAACCATCCCCACGCCGATGGACGCGGGAGTAAGACGGTGCAAGCCCCAGCAGTAGGGGATCATCCCCCTCCCACGCCGGGCCACGCGGCAGCAGGTTTGTTAATAACTGGCTATAGCTGTCGATTAAGTCCACGTTAGATCTCCCACAATGGGCAGCTCAGTCGCGGCCAGCGGTATATCATCGGTCGGGCTGACCAGAACGTGTTTATATTCGCCAGTCGCAATACTGATAGCCTCGCTGATACGCGAGTGATCCAGCGTCCCACCCGGCACCCCATCACGCAGAAACATAGCGCGTAACTCAGCAATGACCGCATAGCGCACTTCTGGTGTGTCAGGGGTGAGGCGAATATGGAACGGCACCACTTTTGCCACTGGCGCGAGGATATAGAGGCTGGCCCCTGCCACCGGAGCCAGCGGCAGAATGTGATCACGCACCGCGCTGACCACCGCATTATCAGGGATGGGGTTTTCAAGATTGCTGTTGGCCACCATCACACCGACCGTACCAGTTCTCATCCAGTGGCGATAAGTCCAGGCACGCGTAACACCGGGTACCTCTTTAGCCCAGATAATATAGTCAGGATCAGCGCCGCCTTGCGGGGTGTAATACCACCGCTCAATGACTCGCGACCGCCACTCTTCTACCGGCTCAATATCAGTGCCACCCTCTATGTTATCCGCCGCCGCTGATGATGGCAGGCCGTTAATCGGTTGAGTCAGTACCATACCAATACCATCATCGGTATTCCCCAAAGTGCCAGCAACAGAACAAATCACCGGTACCCGCAGAACGCCCGCAACAGCAGTCGCCGCCGCCGTGGTGGTGTACTCCTGCAAATCATCACGTTGAATCACTCTGCCGGCAGGCACTTCAATACCGTTGGTGATCCCCTCCCAGCGCACAAAACCGCTCGCCGTTGCGGGCTGCTTGCGTGGGCAGCGCTTCATATTGCCGTGGCGCGCTAACCAATCTTCATCGCACTGATCCGGTAACAGGTTGCGGGCAAGGTAATCGATGTAGCCGTAAAGCGTATGTACAGCCGCCGCATGCACCCGGCTGTATACCTCGGTGTCGGTATAGCAGTAGAAGCTAATACCCGATTTGCTCAACAGCAAATGGGCCAACTAATGACAGCAAGAGATAAAATAAGCAGGGATCTAGGTAAAGGTTTATCTGTATCAGCATGGCTTGATAGCTACTGGAAAATTCAGGAAGAACGCCAGCGCCTGGGTGAATTGAAATCATCGACCGTGAACCAGAAAAAGACGCCCGTTAAGGTTATGCGATCTATTATCGGTAATAAGTTATTGCCAGAAATAACAGTGAGGGATATAGCGGATATTCTTGTTCCATATAAAGACCGGGGGCAGCTCGTTATGGCTCAGGTGGTTCGTCGAGTAATTATTGATGTATTTAAAGAAGCGCAGCATGCTGGTGAAGTCCCTCCTGGCTATAATCCCGCACTGGCCACTAAGCAACCTAAATCAAAAGTGCAGCGGCAGCGGCTTAGCTTGGAAGAGTGGCAGGCTATATATAAAGAAGCCGGCACAATGCAGCCATACTTACAGAGGGCAATGCTTCTTGCGGTCGTTACTGGTCAGCGGCTAGGTGATATTGCAGGCATGCAATTTTCTGATATTTGGGATGACCATCTTCATATAGTTCAGGGAAAAACAGGGGCGAGGCTGGCAATTCCTTTATCCCTTCGCTGTAATTCACTGAATATCACCTTAAGAGAAGTTATATCTCAGTGTCGAGATCGGATAGTAAGTCCTTACTTATTGCACCACCACCATGCAGTGGCCACAGCTGAGCGCGGCGGAAATATACGAGATCAAACAATAACAATGAATTTCACTGCGGCGCGTGAAGCCAGCGGGATCAAATGGAAAGATGGAACCCCGCCAACATTCCATGAACAGCGATCACTTTCCGAACGATTATATCGTGAGCAAGGCATCGATACGAAATCACTACTCGGCCATAAAAACCAAGCAATGACCGATAAATATAATGATGACCGTGGCAAAGAATGGATCACCATTGCTGTTTAATTTGTGTACCGTTTTGCAGTGGAGTTTTGCAGAAGGTTTTTTCGAGTTTTATAATGGGATGAAATACATTACTTAAAATGTACTTCATCCCGATTAATTACAACTACTTATAAACAATCTCGCCTTTCGGCTGATACTGACTGGCATCAAGTGGAGAGTGCTTTTCAATATACTGTTTAAGCACTTCTGCGTCGATAAAACCGGTATTCACATAGCTCGGTAAAGTATCAATCTTCGGATAACCATCACCACCTAGCGCATTGAAATTCAAGGTTGCCAGACGATAGGTTTTATTCGGATCTAACGGTTTGCCTTGTATTTTCACGTCACTGACACCTTTGCCATCAGCGACTAAGCTGACATTGGCAAATTGTGCATACGCACCTGAATCGACTTTCTTATTGGCCACAACCGCCAGATACTTCTCAACTTCACTGCCTGTCATATCAGCATAAACCAGGGTATTACCAAATGGCTGGACCTTAAGAACATCTTTATAGGTGATATCACCCGCATCGATAGAGTCACGAACCCCACCGCCACTCATCACCGCAAAATC
>NZ_JBLWEX010000077.1:0-9691 GCF_048323875.1 Yersinia sp. LJYL362 | reverse complement strand
CCACCATTTTGGTGTATTGCTCGGTGGGTTTTACCGTTTTTCTGGGATGGATTTTTTATAACGAATATATGGGCTGGCGTGAGTTCTTCGTTATCGTTATTAGCATGGTGGGCTGTTTTCTGGTCAGCGATGGGGTGAATATCACGGCGGCAGATTTTAATTTTGTGGGTTTATTTATTGGGCTGGCGTCGGGAATTGGTTACAGCTTTTATACTCTGGCCGGGCGAATTGCCACTGATCGCCGTTACCCCGTGTGGAATACTATTTTATATGTGTTTGGATTCTCAGCTGTCTATCAGTTGATATTTAATCAACTGCTCTTGTGGTTGCCGATACCGGGGTTACAGCAGATGGTCGGAAATCTGTTCTTTTTATCCATCGGGACAGAAGGTGTTCAATGGTCTGGCTGGTGGCTATTGTTGATTCTGGCCGCTGGCCCGACATTACTGGGCTTTGGCTTGTTTAATTTGAGTTTGAAAACCCTCCCGCTGGCGGTCGCCAGTTTAATTCTTACCCTGGAGCTGGTGTTCACCGCCGTTATTGCTTATTTCCTATTGGATGAAATCTTATCGGCTTCGCAATTACTGGGCAGTGCATTGGTTTTATTGGGTGTATTAATGCTGCATAGAAAAGATAATACTCAGGGGGAGATAGCAACACCGAGCAATAGTACTATCTCGCCCTGAGAGCGTTTATTGCGCGGTTTTTCGACGTAATGGTGTGCGCAGACGTTGAGCTAATATCACCCCCGCGAGCGTAATACCGCCGCCAATCAGGTGGTAGCTGTGCAACTGTTCATGCAGGAAAGTGACGGCAATAATGGCGGTAAACACTGGCGTCAGGTTCATAAATATCGACGCGGTGTTGGCTCCCAGTCGCATAACGCCGTGAATCCATAAATAAGGCGCAATAATAGAAGCGGGAATGCCGGCAAATAATACCAGCGGGATATTCTGTGCCGTTAATTGAACATCCGCGGCCATCAGGAAGTTCGGTAATAACAGCACCACACCAAAGACAATTTGCATATATAGGGATTGCCAGTTAGGCAATTGAATCGCCCAGCGCTTGGTTAACACCCCGTAGAGAGCATAGGATGCCGAGGCACCGAACATCATCAATTCACCTTTGCCGATACCATGTTGCAGCAATTGCGCCGGGTTACCCGCGCTGACCAACCACACCAATCCCCCTAATGACAAGATACTCCCCAGCGCAATCCCGACGGTAGGTGCCACACGTAGCACCACAATGCTAATAAGCACAGTTAATAATGGAATTAACGAACTGAGTATTCCCATAAACAGGGCGCTGACACTGTGGGCAGCGTAATAAGCCAGGCTTTGATATAACACCATACCTAATAGCCCCAGAATCATTAGTTTCCACCAATAGATACGAATCGCCGGCCAGTTGCGGATAACGCCCATCAGCAAAAATGGCGTTAGGGTCAATAATGCCAGCACCCAGCGATAGAAGGAGATTGCCGCCGGATCGATAACGGTAGCGGAGACTTTGCTGACCACGGCATTGATTGACCAGATAATCACCGCGAATAAGGGGAATAACACATTCATGCTCATAATTCTCATTGATATACTAATGCGGTGCAGTGTAACGCTGTCTGATTTATTCTATATACTGATAATCAGACAATCGTTGCTGTGATTAAGACAATTTACCCGTCATACTTCAAGCTGTATATGCGTTGGCTATGTTCAATAACCCGAATCACTGACTCCAGTATGCGCATCGGGACTCTCTTGCCGCCTTCCTGCAACTCGAATTATTTAGGGTATGAATGACGATGACAAAACCTAATTTTCCGATGGTCGCCGACACCGCGCCGCAGAATGTGTCTTTTCGCTGTGAGATATACAATGCCAACACTGAATTTCTACCCCATACCCATTCCTACGGGCAATTGATCTGTGTTAAATCGGGCGTACTGGCCATGAGTATTGGTGGGCAGCGCTTTCTGGCTCCGCCTGAATTCAGTGTCTGGATACCCGCCGGAGTCGAGCATTCCAGTTATAACCGTAAATCAATGCATTTTCGCGCTATTGATATCGCGGTAGAACACTGCAAAGACTTACCCACGTCAGCTTGTCTGATTAATGTCAGCCCGATTTTTAATGCCATCGTGGAGGATTGCTTCGCTCGTGCTTTATTAATACCGGAAAGCAAACAAGATTTGCGCTTAAGCCTGGTGCTGATTGATCAGCTCAAAGTCTCACCGGTGCAATGCACCTATTTGCCGACCTCACAAGATAAGCTGCTGTCGCCCATTTTGACCGCACTAGAGCGCTGTCCATCAGACAATACCTCGCTGGCAGCCTGGGCCAAACGAGTCTATACCACTGAACGAACGCTATCGCGCCGTTGTCAGCAGGAGTTAGGCATGGCATTTAGTGAATGGCGGCAACGATTACGTTTTTTACATGCAATTTCGTTACTGGAACAAGGGAGAACGGTGCAAAGTGTGGCACTCGATGTAGGCTATAGTTCAGCGTCAGCTTTTATTGCCATGTTCCAGCAAATTTCGGGGACGACACCAGAGCGTTTTCGTCGCACCAATTTCCTTCCTCCTTGAAGCCGCAGGGGTGTTGGCTACGCTTACGCACCCGAATCACTGACTTGAGTCAGCTCATCGGGGTTTATTCGCTTGTCGCCTACCTGCAACTCTAACGATTTTGGGGATATACTAAGCGCCCTGTTTTTCATCTGTAGGGCAGCAAGCTGCCGGAGAACAAAGTGAAAATTCTGGTTGATGAGAATATGCCATACGCCGAGGCGCTATTTCAGCGGTTAGGTGATGTGCAGGCAGTGCCGGGGCGGCCAATTCCCCTTGATGCACTGGCGGGTGCAGATGCGTTGATGGTGCGCTCGGTCACCAAAGTGAATGAGGCGCTGTTGCAAGGCACGTCAATTTGTTTTGTCGGCACAGCGACCGCAGGTACAGATCACGTCGATGATAACTGGCTGCAACAGCAGGGCATCGGGTTCTCCGCCGCCCCCGGCTGTAATGCCATTGCCGTGGTGGAATATGTTTTTTCTGCGCTGATGATGATGGCCGAGCGCGATGGTTTCCAACTGCGTGATAAAACGGTTGGTATCATTGGTGTGGGTAATGTGGGATCACGGCTAAATGCTCGTCTGCAAGCTCTCGGGGTGCGGACTCTTCTGTGTGACCCACCACGCGCGGATCGCGGTGATAACGAAACATTTTGGCCGCTGGAAAAGCTGGTACATGAAGCTGATGTTCTCACCTTCCATACACCGCTGAATAAAAGCGGCCCTTACCAAAGCTTGCATATGGCAGATGATGAGCTGCTGGCTGCATTACCAGATGGCCGCATTCTGATTAATGCCTGCCGCGGTGCGGTGGTTGATAACGCTGCATTGCTCCGCGCGCTGGAAAAGGGCAAAAAACTCAGTGTGGTGCTGGATGTGTGGGAGCCAGAGCCAGAGTTATCTTTGCCTCTATTGGCCCGTGTTGATATCGGGACCCCCCATATCGCCGGGTACACATTGGAGGGTAAAGCGCGCGGCACAACTCAAGTGTTTGAAGCATTTAGCCAATATTTGGGCCAGCCACAATCCGTCGAGCTGGCCAGCTTATTGCCACAACCTGAATTCAGCCAGTTACGACTAAATGGCGCGTTAGACGAAGGCAAATTAAAACGATTGATGCACTTGGTGTATGATGTGCGCCGCGATGATGCGCCGTTACGGCGTGTTGCTGGCCTGCCGGGCGAGTTCGACCGCCTGCGCAAGCACTATCAAGAGCGGCGCGAATGGTCATCACTTTGTGTGCAGTGCGATGATGCTGCCAGCGCTGAGTTGTTGCAAAAGTTAGGGTTTGCCACTCAACTTTTATAACCTCATGATATTCATTATCAGGCGGTGTTTTATCGTCTCAGATTGCGGATGATGTTGAATCAAGGGGAAACGTGCCGTTGGGGTCGTAATGGCGTAAGCCATCGAAGTGCCCCTAGGTGCGGTCAACCCTTGACCCACGGCACTAAATTGCCAATTTTGTCATCACATTCAGGCGGTATGTTACCGCCTTTGTTTTTGTATCAATCATTGTGGAGAAACCAACATGTCTGACGGCTGGAATATCGCTCTGTTAGGAGCAACGGGCGCAGTAGGTGAAGCTTTGCTGGAGCTGTTAAATGAGCGCCAGTTCCCGGTTGGTGAATTGTATCCTCTGGCCAGCGAGCGCAGTGCTGGTGCAACTGTGCGCTTTAACGGTAAAAGTGTGCTGGTTGAAAATGCGGCAGAATTTGACTGGTCGCAGGCGCAACTGGCTTTCTTTGTCGCTGGCCGTGACGCCTCACAGCAATATGCAGACGAAGCGGGAAATGCTGGTTGTCTGGTTATCGACAGCAGTGGCTTGTTTGCCATGGAACAAGATATACCGCTGGTGGTGCCAAGTGTGAATCCTCAAGTGCTGGCGGAGTACCGCAACCGCAATATTATTGCGGTCGCCGATAGCCTAACCAGCCAGTTATTGACAGCAATTAAGCCGCTGACCGAACAGGCTGGTTTGTCCCGTTTGCATGTTACCGCGCTGATTTCTGCTTCCGCTCACGGTAAAGCTGCAGTAGATGATCTCGCCGGGCAAAGTGCCAAGCTGTTAAATGGCATTCCTGCCGAGCCAGGTATCTTCGCTAAGCAATTGGCATTTAACGTTTTGCCGTTGATAGCTGATGAAGAGGGCAGCGTGCGTGAAGAGCGCCGTTTAGTGGATCAGGTGCGTAAAGTCTTACAAGATGAAGGATTACCTATCTCCGTGAGCTGTGTTCAGTCGCCAGTATTCTATGGTCAGGCACAAGTGGTTCATCTGGAAGCGCTACGCCCAATCGCCGCGGAGGAAGCCCGCAGTGTGCTGGAAAGTTGCGACGATATCCAGTTATCGGAAGAAGATGATTACCCAACACAAGTGACAGATGCCTCTGGCAGTGATGTTTTGAGTATTGGTTGCATCCGCAATGACTATGGTATCCCCGAAGTGTTGCAGTTCTGGTCTGTGGCCGACAACATTCGTTTCGGCGGTGCGTTGATGGCAATTGAAACGGCGGAGCGCCTGTTGCAGGAGCAACTATACTGATGTCCGAACTTGAGTTGACTCAGCCAGAAAATACCGCAGCTGAAACTGCGGGGGTTAAAATCGCGCTGGGTATCGAATACAACGGCAGCCGTTATTTCGGTTGGCAACGCCAGCAAGAGGTTGTCAGCGTACAGGCTTGCCTGGAGGCCGCACTGTCGAACGTCGCCAATGAGCCTATCGGCGTATTATGTGCCGGGCGGACAGATGCCGGGGTGCATGCGACAGGGCAGGTCGTTCATTTTACCACAGCGGCCGCGCGTAAAGATGCCGCCTGGACGATGGGCGTCAACAGCCATTTACCGCCTGATATTGCCGTTCGTTGGGTCAAAACAGTTGATGATGACTTTCATGCCCGTTTCAGTGCAACGGCTCGCCGCTATCGTTATATTATTTTTAACCATCGCTATCGGCCGGCGGTGTTGGCGCAAGGGGTCACCCATTGTTATCTGCCGCTGGATGCCGAAAAAATGGAACAGGCTGCGCAATGTTTGCTCGGCGAGCATGATTTTACTTCATTCCGTGCCGTACAATGCCAGTCCCGTAGCCCATGGCGAAATGTAAAACATGTAAAAGTTACCCGACATGGCGCGTATATCGTGGTAGATATCAAGGCCAACGCATTTGTTCATCATATGGTGCGCAATATTGTTGGTAGCCTGATCGAAATTGGTTGTGGCAATCAGAGTGTCACCTGGATGGCCGAGTTACTGGCGCTGAAAGACAGAGCGCGTGCGGCAGCAACCGCGAAAGCGGAAGGGTTGTATTTAGTCTCAGTCGATTATCCTGACCACTTTGCGTTACCCAAAACGCCACTGGGGCCGCTTTTTTTAGCTGACGACTAATATTATTGCCGTATTTTCATGCAACAGCATGAGCTGGGCGTATTGGTCACTTGGGGCTAAGGAATACCTAAGGAAGTTCAGCTAAGCTCGCAGAGATTAAGCTTGTTTACCGTCGAGAGTATTTATGGAATTTATACGTTTCGTTATTGATTTTATTTTGCATATTGATGTTCATTTAGCGGAGTTGGTGGCGCAGTATGGGGTCTGGGTTTATGGCATTTTATTCCTGATTTTATTCTGTGAAACTGGTCTGGTTGTCACGCCATTCTTGCCGGGGGATTCTCTGCTGTTTGTGGCGGGTGCATTAGCTTCATTGCCCTCCAATGACCTCAATGTTCATATTATGGTCGCGCTGATGGTCACGGCCGCGATTTTGGGGGATGCGATTAACTACACTATTGGCCGGGTATTCGGTGAAAAGTTATTCAGCAACCCGGACTCCAAAATTTTCCGTCGTAGTTATCTGGATAAAACCCATCAGTTTTACGAAAAACATGGTGGTAAAGCGATTATTTTGGCGAGATTTGTTCCGATCATTCGTACTTTTGCGCCGTTTGTTGCGGGGATGGGTAAAATGTCCTATCGCCATTTTGCCGCTTATAACGTGATTGGGGCGTTAGTATGGGTGCTGTTATTCACCTATGCTGGCTACTGGTTTGGTAACATGCCATTTGTTCAGGATAATCTGAAATTGCTGATTGTTGCCATTATCGTGGTGTCAATCTTGCCGGGCGTATTCGAGGTTTGGCGGCATCGGCGGGCAGCAGCACGTCAGAAAAATCAGTAAAAACGTTACCTAAGCCGTGGGTTCGACCAGTTTTTTATCTACACTGTCGAACCAATATGGTTTAATGAGTTACATTTGTGGTCTGTTCCTGTGAGCAATCCGAGTTAAGTGCCTTAGTTACGCCGCATTGGTGTATATCTTAGGCATTTTTTATTGGAGTGTTTTCAGGGAGATGGTTAAAGCATGAACAGCGAACTGGCAACAGCCAGGTTCAAACAGAAAGGTCATCGATGAGCTGGATTGAACGAATTCTCAACAAAAGCAATATCACACAAACCCGTAAAGCGAGTATTCCTGAAGGGGTGTGGACGAAATGCGACAGTTGCGGTCAGGTGCTTTATCGCGCCGAGTTAGAGCGTAACCTGGAAGTGTGTCCTAAGTGTGATCACCACATGCGTATGTCAGCCCGTCAGCGGTTACATATGCTGCTGGATGAAGGCAGTGAAGTGGAATTAGGTAGCGAACTGGAGCCAAAGGATGTCCTGAAATTTAAGGATACCAAGAAGTATAAAGATCGCCTCGTGGCTGCACAAAAAGAGACCGGCGAGAAAGATGCCTTGGTGGCTATGAAAGGAACCTTGGAGGAAATGCCGATTGTTGCCGCGTCATTTGAATTTGCTTTTATGGGCGGTTCAATGGCGTCAGTCGTCGGTGCTCGCTTTGTTCGTGCGGTAGAACAGGCACTGGAGGACAATTGCCCACTGGTGTGCTTCTCTTCCAGTGGCGGTGCCCGTATGCAGGAAGCATTGATGTCTCTGATGCAGATGGCAAAAACCAGTGCCGCTCTGGCTAAAATGCAAGAGCGTGGTTTGCCGTATATATCCGTACTGACTGACCCGACCATGGGCGGTGTTTCCGCCAGTCTGGCGATGTTGGGTGATATCAATATCGCTGAACCGAAAGCATTGATTGGCTTTGCTGGCCCTCGGGTTATCGAGCAAACTGTGCGTGAAAAACTGCCGCCGGGCTTCCAGCGCAGCGAATTCTTGATTGAAAAAGGCGCTATCGACATGATAGTTCGCCGTCCGGTTATGCGTCAGACGCTGGCCAGCATCTTGTCAAAATTGACTCATCAACCGCAACCAAGCACGGTGGAAGTCAAGGCTGATGCTGCTGTGACTGATAATCAAGCTGATGCCTGATTAACCGACCGGGCATCACCCTGATAAGGTGGTGCCCGGTCATTGCGCATGGTCGGAACTTGAGCTTTATAGCTTTAAAAAAGAAAATATTTACCTAAAATAATTCGAGTTGCTGGAAGGCGGCAATTGAGTGAGTCCCGATGAGTTGACGCTAGTCAATGATTCGGGTGAATGAAAGCAGCCAACGCGTAAGCAGCTTGAAGTATGATGGGTATAAGGCCAGCGGTGGGACTTATGGACAATCATCAAACTCCCCAAGCCACGTCGCCTTTGGCCGCGTGGCTTTACTATCTTGAGCGCTTGCATTCTCAGCCAATCGAGCTGGGGTTGGAGCGTGTTAAACAGGTTGCTGAGCGTTTGGACTTGCTTAAGCCTGCTCCTAAAGTTTTTACCGTTGCCGGTACGAATGGCAAGGGCACCACCTGTTGTACCCTGGAATCAATTTTACTGGCAGCGGGTCTGCGGGTCGGGGTTTACAGCTCACCTCATCTTTTGCGTTACACCGAGCGCGTTCGTATTCAGGGGCAAGAATTGCCTGAAGCGGAGCACAGCCATTCTTTTGCTAAAATTGAAGCTGGGCGCAAAGATATCTCACTGACTTACTTCGAGTTTGGCACCTTATCTGCCCTGCAACTGTTTAAGCAGGCTAAGCTTGATGTGGTAATTCTGGAAGTCGGGCTGGGTGGGCGTTTGGATGCGACAAATATTGTGGATTCAGATGTTGCCGCCATTACCAGCATTGCGATCGACCACACTGACTGGCTGGGTTTCGACAGAGAAAGCATTGGCCGTGAAAAAGCCGGTGTCTTCCGTGCGGGTAAACCGGCAGTGGTTGGGGAGCCTGATATGCCGCAGTCGATAGCAGATGTTGCTGCAACACTCGGTGCGCACCTGTATCAACGCGATATTGCCTGGCAGTTCAGCCAGCAGGAAGCATTGGGTCAATCTCAAAACGGCTGGGATTGGCAATGCGGTGAACACCAACTAAACGATTTGCCACTACCAAATGTGCCGCTAGCCAATGCGGCGACGGCACTGGCGGTATTGCATTATTCTGGATTGTCATTGAGCGAAGACGTGATTCGTCAGGGGCTACAGGCTGCCAGTTTACCAGGGCGTTTTCAGAGAGTCAGTGAGCAGCCGTTGTTGATTTTGGATGTTGCTCACAATCCGCACGCAGCTCGTTATTTGACTGATAAACTGGCTCAACTGCCTAAACAGGGCAAAGTGCGCGCGGTGGTTGGAATGTTATCGGATAAAGATATTGGTGGTACGCTGGCGTGCTTATCTGAGCAGGTAGATGAATGGTACTGTGCGCCGCTGGAAGGGCTGCGTGGGGCCAGCGCGGAGCAGTTAGCCGAGCATTTGGCGCAATCACGCCAGTTTAGTGATGTCGAAACTGCCTGGCGTCAGGCCATGCAGGATGCAGAACCACAGGATGTGGTCATTGTCTGTGGCTCTTTCCATACGGTTGCCCATGTCATGGCAGCAATGGATTTGTAACAGCTTGAGTTTATCAAGACATTGAAATGGGGAGAGCGAGTGGCAAGTAAGTTCCAGAACCGTTTAGTCGGGACCATAATTCTGGTGGCGTTGGGTGTGATTATACTGCCGGGGCTGCTGGATGGTAAAAAGAAGCATTATGAGGATGAGTTTGCTGCCATCCCATTAGTGCCAAAACCCGGTGATAGTCAGGAGATTGATGCGGTTCCACCGGTCAGTCAGCCCCTGCCTATTGCGCCGCCGGAAGGTGCAGCGCAAGCCGTGGCAGTCCCTAAAGATGATTCCGCCTCTCAGGCCGCTA
>NZ_JBLWEX010000076.1:0-9674 GCF_048323875.1 Yersinia sp. LJYL362 | reverse complement strand
TAGCGGCCTGAGAGGCGGAATCATCTTTAGGGACTGCCACGGCTTGCGCTGCACCTTCCGGCGGCGCAATAGGCAGGGGCTGACTGACCGGTGGAACCGCATCAATCTCCTGACTATCACCGGGTTTGGGCACTAATGGGATGGCAGCAAACTCATCCTCATAATGCTTCTTTTTACCATCCAGCAGCCCCGGCAGTACAATCACGCCTAACGCCACCAGAATTATGGTCCCGACTAAACGGTTCTGGAACTTACTTGCCACTCGCACTCCCCATTTCAATGTCTTGATAAACTCAAGCTGTTACAAATCCATTGCTGCCATAACATGAGCAACCGTATGGAAAGAGCCACAGACAATGACCACATCCTGTGGTTCTGCATCCTGCATGGCCTGACGCCAGGCAGTTTCGACATCACTAAACTGGCGTGATTGCGCCAAATGCTCGGCTAATTGCTCCGCGCTGGCCCCACGCGGTCCTTCCAGCGGCGCACAGTACCATTCATCGACTTGCTCAGATAAACACGCCAGCGTACCACCAATGTCTTTATCCGATAACATTCCAATCACCGCGCGCACTTTGCCCTGTTTGGGCAGTTGAGCCAGTTTATCAGTCAAATAACGCGCTGCGTGCGGATTGTGAGCAACATCCAAAATCAACAACGGCTGCTCACTGATTATCTGAAAACGCCCTGGTAAACTGGCGGCCTGTAGCCCCTGACGAATCACGTCTTCGCTCAATGACAATCCAGAATAATGCAATACTGCCAGAGCCGTCGCAGCATTAGCTAGTGGCACATTCGGTAGTGGCAAATCGTTCAGTTGGCGATCACCGCATAGCCAGTTCCAGCCATTTTGGGGTTGATCAAAGGAGCCATATTGGCTGAACTGCCAGGCAACATCGCGTTGATTCAGGTGCGCACCGAGTGTTGCCGCAACATCTGCAATCGACTGCGGCATATCAGGTTCCCCAACGACTGCCGGTTTACCCGCACGGAAGACACCAGCTTTTTCACGGCCAATGCTTTCTCTGTCGAAACCCAGCCAGTCAGTGTGGTCGATCGCAATGCTGGTAATGGCGGCAACATCTGAATCCACAATATTTGTCGCATCCAAACGCCCACCCAGCCCGACTTCCAGAATTACCACATCAAGCTTAGCCTGCTTAAACAGTTGCAGGGCAGATAAGGTGCCAAACTCGAAGTAAGTCAGTGAGATATCTTCGCGCCCCGCTTCAATTTTAGCAAAAGAATGGCTGTGCTCCGCTTCAGGCAATTCTTGCCCCTGAATACGGACGCGCTCGGTGTAACGCAAAAGATGAGGTGAGCTGTAAACCCCGACCCGCAGACCCGCTGCCAGTAAAATTGATTCCAGGGTACAACAAGTGGTGCCCTTGCCATTGGTACCGGCAACGGTAAAGACTTTAGGAGCAGGCTTAAGCAAGTCCAAACGCTCAGCAACCTGTTTAACACGTTCCAATCCCAGCTCGATTGGCTGAGAATGCAAGCGCTCAAGATAGTAAAGCCACGCGGCCAAAGGCGACGTGGCTTGGGGAGTTTGATGGTTTTTCATAAGTCCCGTCACTGACCTTTATACCCATCATACTTCAAGCTGCATGTACGTTGACTGCTTTCATTCACCCGAATCATTGACTAGCGTCAACTCATCGAGATTCACTCAATTGCCGCCTTCCTGCAACTCGAATTATTTTGGGTAAATATTTATCTTTTTTAAAGCTATAAAGCTTAAGTTGCGACAATGCACGATAACCGGGCACCACCATATCAGGGTGGTGCCCGTTAAGATAATCAGGCATCAGCCTGATTATCTGCCACAGCCGCATCAGCCTTAACCCCATCCACACTTGGTTGCGGTTGATGAGTCAATTTCGACAAAATGCTGGCTAGCGTCTGACGCATAACCGGACGACGAACTATCATGTCGATAGCGCCTTTTTCAATCAAGAATTCGCTGCGCTGGAAGCCCGGCGGCAGTTTTTCACGCACAGTTTGCTCGATAACCCGAGGGCCAGCAAAACCAATCAATGCTTTCGGTTCCGCGATATTGATATCACCCAACATTGCCAGACTGGCGGAAACACCGCCCATGGTCGGGTCAGTCAGCACTGATATATACGGCAAACCACGCTCTTGCATTTTAGCCAGAGCAGCACTGGTTTTTGCCATCTGCATCAGAGACATCAATGCTTCCTGCATACGGGCACCGCCACTAGAAGAGAAGCACACCAGTGGACAATTGTCTTCCAGTGCCTGTTCTACCGCGCGAACAAAGCGAGCACCGACGACTGACGCCATTGAACCGCCCATAAAAGCAAATTCAAATGAAACCGCCACAATAGGCATACCTTGTAAGGTTCCTTTCATGGCAACTAAAGCATCTTTCTCGCCCGTCTCTTTTTGTGCAGCTGAAAGGCGGTCTTTATACTTTTTGGAATCCTTAAATTTCAGGATATCCTTTGGCTCCAGTTCGCTACCCAGTTCAACTTCACTACCTGCATCCAGCAGCATATGTAACCGCGCACGGGCTGACATACGCATATGGTGATCACACTTAGGACACACTTCCAGATTGCGCTCTAACTCGGCACGATAAAGTACCTGACCGCAGCTGTCGCACTTCGTCCACACCCCTTCAGGAATACTCGCTTTACGGGTTTGTGTGATATTGCTTTTGTTGAGAATTCGTTCAATCCAGCTCATCGATGACCTTTCTGTTTGAACCTGGCTGTTGCCAGTTCGCTGTTCATGCTTTAACCATCTCCCTGAAAACACCCCAATAAAAAATGCCTAAGATATACGCCAATGCGGCGTAACTAAGGCACTTAACTCGGATTGTCCGCAGGAACAGACCACAAATGTGACTCATTAAACCATATTGGTTCGACAGTGTAGATAAAAAACTGGTCGAACCCACGGCTTAGGTAACATTTTTACTGATTTTTCTGACGCGCTGCTGCCCGCCGATGCCGCCAAACCTCGAATACGCCCGGCAAAATTGACACCACGATAATGGCAACAATCAGCAATTTCAGATTATCCTGAACAAAAGGCATGTTACCAAACCAGTAGCCAGCATAGGTGAATAACAGCACCCATACCAACGCTCCAATCACGTTATAAGCGGCAAAATGGCGATAGGACATTTTGCCCATACCCGCAACAAACGGTGCAAAAGTACGAATAATCGGAACAAATCGCGCCAAAATAATCGCTTTACCACCATGTTTTTCGTAAAACTGATGGGTTTTATCCAGATAGCTACGACGGAAAATTTTGGAGTCTGGGTTACTGAATAACTTTTCACCGAATACCCGACCGATGGTGTAGTTAATCGCATCACCCAAAATCGCGGCCGTGACCATCAGAGCAACCATAATGTGAACATTGATGTCATTGGAGGGCAATGAGGCTAATGCACCTGCCACAAACAACAGAGAATCGCCCGGCAAGAATGGCGTGACAACCAAACCGGTTTCACAAAAGAGAATCAGGAATAAAATGCCATAAACCCAGACGCCATACTGCGCTACCAACTCCGCTAAATGCACATCAATATGCAAAATAAAATCAATAACGAAACGTATAAATTCCATAAATACTCTCGAGTAGTCAACGAGCTTAATCTTTGATTAAGCGAGCTTAGCTGAACTTCCTTAGGTAATCCTTAGCCCCAAGTGATCCACTCGCCTAACTCATGTTGTTGCATGAAAATAAGGCTATAAAATCAGTCGTCCGCTAAGAAAAGCGGCCCCAATGGCGTTTTGGGTAAAGCAAAGTGGTCAGGATAGTCAACCGAGACTAAATATAACCCTTCCGCTTTAGCGGTTGCCGCCGCACGTGCTCTATCTTTCAGCGCCAGTAACTCGGCCATCCAGGTGACACTCTGATTACCGCAACCAATTTCGATCAGGCTACCGACAATATTGCGTACCATATGATGAACAAATGCGTTGGCCTTGATATCTACCACGATATACGCGCCATGTCGGGTAACTTTGACATGTTTTACATTTCGCCAGGGTGTTCGGGACTGGCACTGTATCGCACGAAACGAAGTAAAATCATGCTCACCGAGCAAACATTGCGCAGCCTGTTCCATTTTTTCGGCATCCAGCGGCATATAACAATGGGTGACCCCTTGCGCCAAAACCGCTGGCCGATAGCGATGGTTAAAAATAATATAACGATAGCGTCGAGCCGTGGCACTGAAACGGGCATGAAAACTATCATCAACTGTTTTGACCCAACGAACCGCAATATCAGGCGGTAAATGGCTGTTGACGCCCATCGTCCAGGCGGCATCTTTGCGCTCGGCCGTAGTGATAAAATGGACTACCTGCCCCGTCGCATGCACCCCGGCATCTGTCCGTCCGGCACATAATACGCCGATAGGCTCATTGGCGACTTTTGACAGTGCGGTCTCCAGACAAGCCTGTACGCTGGCAACCTCTTGCTGGCGCTGCCAACCGAAATAACGGCTGCCGTTGTATTCAATACCCAGCGCGATTTTAATCTCCGCAGCCTCAGCCACGGTATTTTCCGGCTGAGTCAACTCAAGTTCGGACATCAGTATAGTTGCTCCTGCAACAGGCGCTCCGCCGTTTCAATTGCCATCAACGCACCGCCGAAACGAATGTTGTCAGTCACCGACCAGAACTGCAACACTTCGGGGATACCATAATCATTGCGGATACAACCAATACTCAAAACATCACTGCCAGAGGCATCAGTGACTTGTGTTGGGTAATCATCTTCTTCCGATAACTGGATATCGTCGCAACTTTCCAGCTCACTGCGGGCTTCTTCTGCGGCGATTGGGCGTAGCGCTTCCAGATGAACCACTTGTGCCTGACCATAGAATACTGGCGACTGGACACAGCTCACGGAGATAGGTAACCCTTCGTCTTGTAAGACTTTACGTACCTGATCCACTAAACGGCGTTCTTCACGTACGCTACCTTCTTCATCAGCCAGCAGCGGTAAAACGTTAAAGGCCAATTGCTTAGCGAAAACACCTGGCTCCGCAGGAATACCATTTAACAGCTTAGCGCTTTGCCCGGCGAGATCATCCACTGCGGCTTTACCGTGAGCGGAAGCAGAAATCAGCGCGGTAACATGCAAACGGGACAAACCGGCCTGCTCGGTCAGCGGCTTAATTGCTGTCAATAACTGGCTGGTCAGGCTATCGGCGACCGCAATAATATTGCGGTTGCGGTACTCCGCCAGCACTTGAGGATTCACACTTGGCACCACCAGCGGCACATCTTGATCCATGGCAAACAAGCCACTGCTGTCGATAACCAAACAACCGGCGTTGGCCGCTTCTTCCGCATATTGCTGTGAGGCTTCACGGCCAGCGACAAAGAAAGCCAGTTGCGCCTGCGACCAGTCAAATTCTGCGGCATTTTCAACCAGCACACTTTTACCGTTAAAGCGCACAGTTGCACCAGCACTGCGCTCGCTGGCCAGAGGATACAATTCACCAACCGGGAACTGGCGCTCATTTAACAGCTCCAGCAAAGCTTCACCTACTGCGCCCGTTGCTCCTAACAGAGCTATATTCCAGCCGTCAGACATGTTGGTTTTCTCCACTAACGTTCATTAAATTACAAGGATTTATGCAAATAACAGAATGGTCATTTACTAACGAATTAATGCGGTATACCCAAAGTCATTGGAGTTGCAGGTAGGCAGCAAGTGAACTCATCCCGATGAGCTTACTCAAGTAAGTGACTCGGGTGAGTGCACGCAGCTAACACCCCTGCAGCTTCAAGAACGAAGGGTATGAGTGCTAAACCCTAACTTTTGCAACAACTCAGCGCTGGCAGCATCATCGCACTGCACACAAAGTGATGACCATTCGCGCCGCTCTTTATAGTGCTTACGCAGGCGGTCAAACTCGCCCGGCTGACCAGCAACACGCCGTAACGGCGCATCATCGCGGCGCACATCATACACCAAGTGCATCAATCGTTTTAATTTGCCTTCGTCTAACGCACCATTTAGTCGTAACTGGCTGAATTCGGGCGGTGGCAATAAGCTGGCAAGCTCGACGGATTGTGGCTGGCCCAAATATTGACTGAATGCTTCAAACACTTGAGTGGTACCGCGCGCTTTACCCTCCAATGTGTATCCGGCGATATGGGGTGTCCCGATATCAACACGGGCCAATAACGGCAGAGATAACTCGGGCTCTGGCTCCCACACATCCAGCACCACATTGAGCTTTTTGCCCTTTTCCAGCGCGCGGAGCAATGCAGCGTTATCAACCACCGCACCGCGGCAGGCATTAATCAGAATGCGATCATCGGGTAAAGCGGCCAGCAGTTCATCATCTGCCATGTGCAAACTTTGGTAAGGGCCGTTTTTATTCAGCGGTGTATGGAAGGTAAGAACATCAGCCTCGCGTACCAGCTTTTCCAGCGGCCAGAATGTTTCGTTATCACCGCGATCCGCACGTGGTGGGTCACACAGAAGAGTCCGCACCCCGAGAGCTTGCAGGCGAGCATTCAGCCGTGAACCCACATTACCCACACCAATGATACCAACTGTTTTATCACGCAGTTGGAAGCCATCGCGTTCGGCCATCATCATCAGCGCAGAAAAAACATATTCCACCACGGCAATCGCATTACAGCCAGGAGCGGCGGAGAAGCCGATGCCCTGCTGTTGCAGCCAGTTATCATCGACATGATCAGTGCCCGCGGTCGCGGTGCCGACAAAACGAATTGACGTGCCTTGCAACAGCGTCTCATTCACTTTGGTAACCGAGCGCACCATCAACGCATCTGCACCCGCCAGCGCATCAAGGGGGATTGGCCGCCCCGGCACTGCCTGCACATCACCTAACCGCTGAAATAGCGCATCGGCGTATGGCATATTCTCATCAACCAGAATTTTCACTTTGTTCTCCGGCAGCTTGCTGCCCTACAGATGAAAAACAGGGCGCTTAGTATATCCCCAAAATCGTTGGAGTTGCAGGTAGGCGGCAAGCGAATAAACCCCAATGAGCTGACTCAAGTCAGTGATTCGGGTGCGTAAGCGTAGCCAACCCCCTGCGGCTTCAAGGAGGAAGGGAATTGGTGCGACGAAAACGCTCTGGTGTCGTCCCCGAAATTTGCTGGAACATGGTAATAAAAGCTGATGCTGAACTATAGCCCACATCAAGTGCCACACTTTGCACCGTTCTCCCCTGCTCGAGTAGCGAAATTGCATGTAAAAAACGCAAACGTTGCCGCCATTCACTAAACGCCATGCCTAACTCTTGCTGGCAACGGCGTGATAACGTTCGTTCAGTGGTATAGACCCGTTTGGCCCAAACTGCCAGCGAGGTATTGTCTGATGGACAGCGTTCCAGCGCCGCCAAAATGGGCGACAACAACTTATCTTGTGAGGTCGGCAAATAGGTGCACTGCACCGGTGAGACTCTGAGCTGATCAATCAGCACCAGGCTTAAGCGCAAATCTTGTTCGCTTTCCGGCATTAATAAACCACGGGCGAAGCAATCCTCCACGATGGTATTAAAAATCGGGCTGACATTAATCAGACAAGCTGAGGTGGGTAACTCTTTGCAGTGTTCTACCGCGATATCGATAGCGCGAAAATGCATTGATTTACGGTTATAACTGGAATGCTCGACTCCGGCGGGGATCCAGACACTGAATTCAGGCGGAGCCAGAAAGCGCTGCCCACCAATGCTCATGGCCAGTACACCCGATTTAACACAGATCAATTGCCCATAGGAATGGGTATGGGGCAGAAATTCAGTATTGGCATTGTATATCTCACAGCGAAAAGAGAGATTCTGTGGCGCGGTGTCGGCGACCATCGGAAAATTAGGTTTTGTCATCGTTATTTATACCCTAAATAATTCGAGTTGCAGGAAGGCTGCAAGAGAGTCCCGATGCGCATACTGGAGTCAGTGATTCGGGTTATTGAACATAGCCAACGCATATGCAGCTTGAAGTATGACGGGTAAATTGTCTTAATCACAGCAACGATTGTCTGATTATCAGTATATAGAATAAATCAGACAGCGTTACACTGCACTGCATTAGTATCTCAATGAGAATTATGTTCATGAATGTGTTATTCCCCTTATTCGCGGTGATTATCTGGTCAATCAATGCCGTGGTCAGCAAGGTCTCCGCCACCGCTATTGATCCGGCGGCAATCTCCTTCTATCGCTGGGTACTGGCATTACTGACCCTAACGCCATTTTTGCTAATGGGCGTTATCCGCAACTGGCAGGCAATCCGTGTTTATTGGTGGAAACTGATGATTCTGGGGTTATTGGGGATGGTGTTGTACCAAAGCCTGGCTTATTACGCTGCCCACAGTGTCAGCGCCCTGTTTATGGGAATACTCAGTTCGTTAATTCCATTATTAACCGTGCTTATTAGCATTGTGGTGCTGCGTGTGGCACCTACCGTCGGGATTGCGCTGGGCAGTGTATTGTCATTAGGGGGATTGGTGTGGTTGGTCAGCGCGGGTAACCCGGTGCAATTGCTGCAACATGGCATCGGCAAAGGTGAATTGATGATGTTCGGTGCCTCGGCATCCTATGCTCTCTACGGGGTATTAACCAAGCGCTGGGCGATTCAATTACCTAACTGGCAATCCCTATATATACAAATTGTCTTTGGTGTGGTGCTGTTATTACCGAACTTTCTGTTAGCCGCGGATGTTCAATTAACAGCACAGAATATCCCGCTGGTATTATTTGCCGGCATTCCCGCTTCTATTATTGCGCCTTATTTATGGATTCACGGCGTCATGCGACTGGGAGCAAACACCGCGTCGATATTTATGAACCTGACGCCAGTGTTTACCGCCATTATTGCCGTCACTTTCCTGCATGAACAGTTGCACAGCTACCACCTGATTGGCGGTGGCATTACGCTCGCGGGGGTGATATTAGCTCAACGTCTGCGCACACCATTACGTCGAAAAACCGCGCAATAAACGCTCTCAGGGCGAGATAGCACTATTGCTCGGTGTTGCTATCTCCCCCTGAGTATTATCTTTTCTATGCAGCATTAATACACCCAATAAAACCAATGCACTGCCCAGTAATTGCGAAGCCGATAAGACTTCATCCAATAGAAAATAAGCAATTACAGCAGTGAACACCAATTCCAAGGTGAGTATTAAACTGGCGACTGCCAGCGGGAGAGTTTTCAAACTCAGATTAAACAACCCAAAGCCCAGTAATGTCGGGCCAGCGGCCAGAATCAGCAATAGCCACCAGCCAGACCATTGAACACCTTCTGTCCCGATGGATAAAAAGAACAGATTTCCCACCATCTGCTGTAATCCCTGTATCGGGAACCACAACAACAGTTGATTAAATATCAACTGATACACAGCAGAAAGTCCAAATACATATAAAATGGTATTCCACACGGGATAACGGCGATCCGTGGCAATTCGCCCGGCCAGAGTATAAAAGCTGTAACCAATTCCCGATGCCAGTCCAATGAATAAACCCACAAAATTAAAATCTGCCGCCGTGATATTCACCCCATCACTGACCAGAAAACAGCCCACCATGCTAATAACGATAACGAAGAACTCACGCCAGCCCATATATTCGTTATAAAAAATCCATCCCAGAAAAACGGTAAAACCCACCGAGCAATACACCAAAATGGTGG
>NZ_JBLWEX010000075.1:0-9667 GCF_048323875.1 Yersinia sp. LJYL362 | reverse complement strand
CCGGTATGTCAGTAGTGGTGGTGGCCTGTGATAAGCAAGGGAATATCGATTTGCACGACTTGCGCCAGAAGGCGGGTGAAGCAGGTGATGAACTCTCTTGTATTATGGTGACTTACCCGTCGACTCATGGCGTATATGAAGAGACCATCCGCGAAGTTTGCCAGATTGTGCATCAGTTTGGTGGTCAGGTTTACCTCGATGGCGCAAATATGAATGCGCAGGTTGGGATAACCACTCCAGGCTATATTGGCGCGGATGTTTCCCACCTGAACTTGCACAAAACCTTCTGTATTCCACACGGCGGTGGTGGCCCTGGTATGGGGCCGATTGGTGTTAAAGCACATTTAGCACCGTTTGTTCCGGGCCACAGTGTGGTGCAAATTGATGGTATGACGACCCAACAAGGTGCGGTTTCGGCGGCACCATTTGGTAGTGCGTCAATCTTGCCTATCAGCTGGATGTACATCCGTATGATGGGGGCTGATGGACTGAAACAAGCCAGTCAGGTCGCGATTCTGAATGCCAACTACATTGCAACTCGGCTGAAAGAAGCCTATCCAGTGTTGTATACCGGCCATGATGGCCGTGTGGCGCACGAATGTATTTTAGATATTCGCCCACTGAAAGAAGCAACAGGTATCAGCGAGATGGATATCGCCAAGCGCTTAATCGACTTTGGCTTCCATGCGCCAACCATGTCCTTCCCGGTGGCGGGCACGCTGATGGTAGAACCGACTGAATCAGAAAGTAAAGTTGAGTTAGACCGCTTTATCGACGCCATGCTGGCTATCCGCGCGGAAATCGAGAAAGTGGCGCGTGGTGAATGGCCACTGGAAGACAACCCGTTGGTGAATGCGCCGCATACTCAAGCTGAGCTGGTCGGTGAGTGGCAGCATCCGTACAGCCGTGAGCTGGCGGTATTCCCGGTGGCAGGTGTGATGGAGAATAAATACTGGCCAGCGGTGAAACGTCTGGATGATGTGTACGGTGACCGTAATTTGTTTTGCTCATGCGTACCAATCAGTGATTATGAATAAATATTTTCAGTAAATGAAATAGGGTCGCGCGAGCGGCCCTGAGGTTGATGACAAACCTATTTTGTCGCACCGAGATTAGCGGGGCGACTGTACCGATGGGCGCTCCGACGGCTCACGCCGTTACGACCCATTCGGTACATTTCCCCTTCAATCCACTTTGTCAGTAGTCTAAGGGTCGCACAAGCGGCCCTTTTTCGTTATTGGTATTAACTCTATCAATGCCTACTCTTACTCTTTAAATTGAGAAAAATACTAACGACGGAATAAGGAAATGGGATATGCATAAAAAAGTCGCGTTAGTGACAGGGGGCAGTCGTGGCATTGGCCGTGCCACGGCATTGCTATTAGCAAAGCACGGTTATCGGGTTGCGGTAAATTATATCAATGATGAACAAGCTGCCCGCCAGGTGGTGGCAGAAATCGCTGCTGGCGGTGGGTTAGCGGTGGCATTGCAAGCCGATATTGCTGATGAGCTACAGGTCGTTGCGCTATTTGAAAAGCTTGAAGCCCAGCTCGGGCCGATCACCGCGCTGGTCAATAATGCCGGCATTTTGTTTACCCAATCGGGTATCGAAGGGTTAACTGCTGAACGCATTAATCGGGTATTGAGCACCAATGTGACGGGTTACTTTTTATGTAGCCGCGAAGCCGTCAAGCGCATGGCATTGCGCCACGGTGGTAATGGCGGTGCGATTGTTAATGTCTCTTCTGCCGCAGCCCGTTTAGGTGCGCCCGGTGAATATCTCGATTATGCCGCCTCCAAAGGGGCTATTGATACACTCACCACCGGTTTATCATTGGAAGTGGCGGCAGAGGGCATCCGAGTGAATGGCGTTCGTCCGGGTTTAATCTATACCGATATACATGCCAGCGGCGGTGAACCGGGGCGAGTTGATCGGGTACAAAGCTCACTGCCAATGAAACGCGGCGGGCATCCGCAAGAAGTGGCAGAAGCCATCGTCTGGTTGCTGTCAGACCATGCCTCTTATGTCACTGGCAGTGTATTGGATTTAGCCGGCGGGAAATAAGTGAGTATTCAGTTACTTCAGCCAACCTTTTTGCTGTGCCGCCTGCAACTGTGGCGAATATCTTTTAGCTTATCGATTTCCATCAGAAACTGAATAGTTTCTGTCAGTGGACCAAAATCCAAGACTGCTAATGACATAAATTACCCTTTGTTTTTGGCGCTGAGCAATAATTGCTGCTCAAGCTCGATTTGTCACCCTAATTTGAACCACAGACATGGCGGGTTACATGTACTGACAGAATATTTAAGCGTACACATGTACACTGGAATTATTCTCAGTTAACCTATGTGCAGTCTTTTTGTACAGTTTTCGAGCCACTAATATGCTCACAGGATGAGATAACAATTCATTTTCAGGATAATCAGTATTGAAGAATAAATCAGCTATACCCACGACTTCGGTCACTCCTACGGTAGCGACAACACCGTCTTATCCGTGGGCGGAAGAAATAGCGAATAGTATCAGCCATGGTATTGGCGTGGTGTTCGGCATTATCGGTTTGGTTTTGCTATTAGTGCAGGCGCTAGATAATGGGGCGGATACTAAGGCGTTAACCAGTTATAGCCTGTATGGCGGCAGTATTATTCTGCTGTTTTTAGCCTCAACCTTGTATCACGCCATCCCACACCGCAAAGCGAAACTCTGGTTACAGAAGTTTGACCATTGTGCCATTTACATCTTAATCGCCGGGACATATACACCATTTCTATTGGTGGGGTTGGACTCCCCGTTAGCCCGCGGTTTGATGGCGGTGATATGGGGATTGGCACTGGTGGGCGTCATTTTCAAATTGGCCTTTGCACATCGCTTTGAAGTGTTGTCGCTGGTGACCTATCTGACGATGGGCTGGCTGTCGTTGATTGTGATTTATCAACTGGCGGTCAAGCTTGAAATTGGCGGGTTGGCATTATTGGCGATTGGCGGCTTGCTATACACGTTGGGTGTGATTTTCTATGCCTCTAAGCGCATTCGCTTCGGCCATGCTATTTGGCACGGTTTTGTATTGGGCGGTAGCGTTTGTCACTTTATGGCGATCTATTTGTATGTCTAATCCTTGATTTTTAGAAGGCTGGGGAAGCCGGTCTGAGGTTTGTTTATAGTTCAGTGAGTGAAGGGGTGACCACACCTAGGGGCACTCCGACGGCTCACGCCGTTACGACCCCAACGGCACGTTTCCCCTTCATTTGACTTTGTCAGCAATCTGAGGCCGGATAACCGGCCTCGGGAGACAGGCAAATATTATTTATCTTCGGCCAATGAATAAGGCAACGGCTGAATCGTTAGCACGCTTTCTGCATCATCACGCACGCGTAGCACACTGTCTGCGGCCAAATCATTATTCAGTACCGCTTGAACCCACACCGTGTCATTACTGAGTGCGACGGCGGCCAATACGCTACCGGTGCGACGCCAGTTTTCACCTAATTGCCATTCTAAATCTTCGCCAGCCGCGGGCAGTCGGTTGGCGTGACCGGCTAACCAGTAGAGTGCGCGCTTATTGGCACCGCGGTATTTTGCTCTGGCGACCATTTCCTGCCCGGTATAACACCCCTTGCTGAAACTGATGCCATTCAATGCCTGAATGTTTGTTGCTTGCGGAATAAATTGCGCGCTGCTATCGGTATCAATGATAGGAAAGCCTGCTTCGATATCCAGCGCCAGCCACTGTTGGCTGTTATTAAACTGCGCACGGTCAGCCAGTTTATCCACTAACTGTTGTGCCTGCTCGGCATCCGTCACCAGCAGGAAGCGCTCGGCAGGCAGCGAGAAATGCAACAGCGTGCTATCACCTTGCTGTACCACAGGGTGCTCGGCATCAGGCAATTCGGCGAAAACCTCCGCTAGCGCAGCTCTGGCCTGTGCCCCTGCCACACCGAATAAAACGGCATCAGGTTGGGCGGCTATCACCACTTTGGAGAACACCGCATATTTCTTCAGCTCGCTCAACTGGTTATCAAGCACACTCCGGCGTTCGATAAAGGCTAACCCTTCACCACGATAAAATAACCGCAGGTTGCTCCACATCTTCCCTTTAGCATCACAATGGGCGCACAGCACATGCTTATCTGCGGGTAGCGCATCAATATCAGCCGTGACTTGCCCTTGCAGGTACTTTACGCGATCTGCACCCGTTAACGTCACCAGCGCCCAGTCATCAAGGGAGATCAATGTGAGTGGCAGCTCGGAAGAGGCGACCGGTGGTTGTGCAGCAAATGGAGTGGTATTAGCCATGGCATACCTCAAAAAAGAGTACTTGCGGATAAGTGTTACCTATCAGCGAGGAACAGTGAACCGATGTCCCAATGGTAAAATAGCCGGTTAGCATTGCAAGCAGTTATTCCACGGATTGACCATTATTATTCAATATCTGAATTCGGCGATATCTGAGGTACAATAACCACAGATTCTTTGGCGAAGTGCTGAATATGATTGAAAAAACAGCATGATTTCGCCTTTAGCCTATCAGCATCCTTTTTTTGAGGAGTCAATCAGGACATGGAAATCGATAATAAAGCCCGTATTCACTGGGCGTGCCGTCGGGGTATGCGTGAACTGGATATCTCTATCATGCCGTTTTTTGAACATGAATATGATGGCTTGAGCGATAACGAGAAACAGGTTTTTATCCGTTTGCTTGAGTGTGATGATCCAGATTTATTTAACTGGTTGATGAATCACGGGGAACCGCAGGATAGTGAGCTGCGTCAAATGGTCAAACTGATTCAAACACGAAATAAAGCCCGTGGCCCAGTGGCGATGTGACCTGCGGATATCCTGGCACACTCAACTCTTCTCTCTATTAGCCCATGGCGTCTTGGTCACACTCACGCTGGTTGCGCCTTGGCCTCAGGGCTATACCGCGCTGTGGTTGGTGTTACTGACGTTAGTGGTGTTTGAGTGTATCCGCAGCCAGAAAAATATCACGTCTTGCCAAGGCGAGATCAGGCTGAAACCCGGCAATATAGTGCTATGGAAACGGCACGAGTGGGTTGTCATTAAGCAGCCCTGGATCACCCGTTATGGCGTGTTATTGAGTTTACAACAGACAAGCAACCGCTCAACCCGTAAGCGTTTATGGCTCGCGGCGGACAGCATGTCTGAAGAGGAATGGCGGAAATTGTGTCTGCTGTTGCGCCATTCATTTGGTTCCGATGAAGGTATCAATTAATGAAGCCCTTAATCTGGCTGGTGGAAGATGAGCCGAGTATCGCTGACACCTTAATTTATACCTTGGAAAGCGAAGGTTTTACCCTCCGGTGGTTTGACCGGGGGGAGCCCGCCTTGGCTGCGTTGGCCAATGGCCCGCCGGCGCTGGCGATAGTCGATGTGGGCTTACCTGATATCAATGGTTTTGACCTGTGTCGCCGCATATTGGCTCAGGTGCCGGAGTTGCCGGTAGTCTTTTTAACCGCACGTAGCGAAGAGCTGGACCGGATTGTCGGTTTAGAAATTGGGGCCGACGACTATATCGCTAAACCTTTCTCACCGCGTGAGGTGAGTGCCAGAGTTCGCACCGTGTTACGGCGGCTGCAAAAATCTCAATCATGGGCTACTTCTGCCACCTTGCATCAGTTCGGCCATTTCACTCTGGACGAAGCGGGGGCGAAAGTCACTTATCATCAACAGGTTTTATGGCTCACCCGCTATGAATATCTGCTACTGAAAACCTTATTACTGGCACCTGATCGTGTATTTTCACGCCAGCAATTGATGGATATTGTCTGGGCGCAAGCAGAAGAGAGCCAAGATCGCACCGTCGATACCCATATCAAAACTCTGCGCTCAAAGCTGCGTATGACTTACGATGAAGAGTCGCCGATCCGCACCCACCGTGGGCTGGGTTACAGCCTGACGTATCGAACATGAGTTATCACCCATGAAAATAGGTGTGCGTTTGTTGCTGGGCTATTTCCTGATAGTCGCCATCGCCGGTTATTTTGTCATTCGTATTTTCGTGCAGGAAGTCAAACCCGGTGTGCGACGCGCAACAGAAGGAACATTGGTCGATACCGCCACCTTGCTGGCGCAATTCGCCCGTCAGGATATGTTGCAAAATAAAGTCGCCGGTGGTCAGTTGGCACAAGCTTTTGCTTCACTCAATCTGCGGCCAATCGGCGCAAATATTGAAGGTATCCGTAAGGATCGCAATGAATACCGGGTTTATCTGACTGATGCGGAGGGGCGGGTGATTTTTGATTCATCCGGTAAAGCCGTCGGGCAAGACTATTCGCGCTGGAATGATGTCTGGCTGACACTGCGGGGTGACTACGGCGCTCGCAGCACTCGCATTGATCCTACAGATGAACAAAGTTCGGTGATGTATGTGGCCGCTCCGGTTATTGTTGATAATCAAATTATTGGCGTGCTCAGTGTGGGTAAGCCCAATATTTCTATGGCCCCGGTAATCAAACGCAGTGAGCGCAAAATCTTGCTGGCGGGTGGCGTATTACTGGGAATTGCTTTGCTGATTGGCTTGGGGTTTGTCTGGTGGATTAACCGGTCTATTGGCAAGTTGGTCGATTATGCCGAGCGGGTTTCTGAGGGGCAGAACGTTGCGCTACCCGCGATGGGCAGCAGCGAGCTGAATGATTTGGCGCGAGCACTGGAAAGCATGCGGCTCAAGTTAGAGGGTAAAGCTTACATCGAGCAATACGTCCACACCTTGACTCACGAGTTGAAAAGCCCGCTGGCGGCGATTACTGGCGCGGCTGAGCTATTGCGCGAATCCCCACCGCCGGCTACGGCTCAGCGTTTTCTGCTCAATATTGAGCAGCAAAGTGCGCGTATTCAGCATTTGGTGGATAAAATGCTGATACAGGCACGACTGGAAAGCCGGGTTGACGTGCAACTGTCCCCAATAGAAATAAGCAGCATCATCAAGCAAGCGATCGTTACCAAAGAAGCTCAGGCGGCCAGCCGAGGTATCAACTTGCGGTTAACCCGTGCCGATAGCGCGACATTAACCGGTGACGGGTTGTTGCTCAGCCAGGCGTTGACCAATCTGATTGATAATGCACTGGATTTCACTCCAGCGGGTGGTGAAGTGACATTATGCGGTGCACGGCAAAGCCGCGAATATATAATAACAGTTGAAGATTCGGGCAGTGGTATTCCTGATTATGCCCAAGAGA
Source organism: Yersinia sp. LJYL362 (assembly GCF_048323875.1). NCBI lineage: Bacteria > Pseudomonadati > Pseudomonadota > Gammaproteobacteria > Enterobacterales > Yersiniaceae > Yersinia > Yersinia sp. LJYL362. The sequence goes on along the minus strand of NZ_JBLWEX010000075.1, from coordinate 2,470 downwards.
AGATTTTTGACCGTTTTTATTCGCTAGCGCGGGTCAATAGCCCAAAAAGTACCGGATTGGGGCTGAATTTTGTGCGCGAAGTTGCCGCTATTCATCAAGGGAATGTTTCCCTTGAAAACCGCCAGCCGCACGGAGTGTGCGCTCGTTTGACCTTACCGCTAGCTATCACTTAAGTCGCTGACTTCACTTTCACTTCACATAACCTCATTTTCCTTTCACTTCACTCACTTAAGCTGCTCCCCTGACCTTAAAAGGAGAGCACGTCATGTTCAAATCCGTACTGTTTTGGAAAATAGCCGCGTTATTGGGACTCATTCTTTTGATGATGATCCCGAAAGAAATGCTTTTGAATGTTATCAATGAACGCAGTGGCTATCGTCAAAATGTGGTCGACAAAGTCAGTGACAGCACCAGTCGCGCGCAAAAGATCCTTGGCCCGCTGATTGTCGTGCCTTACAGCGAATGGATTGAAACCGAAGTTGATGGCAAGAAGCAGGGGCAACGGGTGAGCCGCCATCGCTACTTATTGCCGGAGGTAATGACAGTCACTGGCGCGCCGGATGTTGAAGTCCGCCAATTGGGTATTTACCAGGCTCAGGTCTATCAGGGAGAGTTCTATTTTCACGGGCAATTTGAATCTTCTTCTCTGGACGATTTAGACCGCGAAGGTGTCACCATTGGCATGCCGTCATTAGTGTTGGCCCTGAGTGATTCGCGAGGGATTCAGCAGATTTCGCCGTTAAGTCTGGGCAATGCAAAAATTAATTTCGAACCGGGGGCATTTCTGGGGCGCACGGCGCAAGGCGTACATGCACCGCTGACTATCGAGCAGGTTCGCCAGGGCAAATTTGATGTTAATTTTAAGCTGACACTGGCAGGCACCAACAGCCTTTCAGTCGTACCCGTCGGGCGCAGCAGCGAACTGACGTTACAGAGCAACTGGCCGCATCCTAATTTTGTTGGTGAGTTTTTGCCATTACAACGCAAAGTGGATGAAAAAGGCTTCCGCGCACATTGGAGCAGTAACTGGTTGGCTAATAGCATGAATATCAACTTTTCCGGTGATAATGTGCGCTATGATTTTGACCAATTACCCGCTTTCACCACCAGCTTGATTGAGCCGGTTGACCACTATCAGTTAGCCGAGCGCGCCATTAAATATGCCATTCTATTTATTGGCTTAACCTTCTTTAGCTTCTTCCTGTTCGAGAGCCTGACGTCACTGCGCGTACACCCTATTCAGTATCTGTTGGTGGGCGCAGCATTGGTTTTGTTCTACCTTATGTTACTGGCGTTCTCTGAACACTTGGGGTTCACGTTGGCTTATATTATCGCCAGTTTGAGTTGCAGTCTGTTGATTGCTATCTATTTAAGTGCAGTGCTAGGCGGGTGGTTGCGTGGCGCATTATTTGCAGGCGGGTTATTACTGCTGTACGGCGTATTGTTTGGGCTATTGCAATCAGAAGACAATGCGCTGCTATTAGGTGCGGGTCTGCTATTTATTATTCTCGCGGCGGTCATGTTGCTGACCCGGCGGTTAGACTGGTATCAGGTGGCTTCCCCACAACGTTTGACCGGGCAGAAAAGCGCAGAATCAACGGATAGCGAACGGAAAGCCGAAGAGATATCGAGCGACGCAGCTACAGCTGGAGGCGGTGCGCAAGATTCGTTCCGGTTATGGAAGTAAAATAGCGCCAGTGAAAACGGGTATAGCAAACGGGCACTGCGGGTGCCCGTTTATTCGATTAAAGCAGGGCATCCATCTCAAGCAGAATTTGATCACACCACTGTTCGATGCGTTCTTCACTTAAATCGTATTGATTGACCTCATCTAACGCCAGCCCCACAAAGTGCTTACCGTCAGCACTGAGCGGTTTCGGGCTGGTAAACTCAAATCCATCTGTCGGCCAAAAACCAATAAATTTCACCCCCAGCGGCGCAATATGGTCATGCAGCATCCCTAGAGCATCAAGGAACCATTCGCTATAACCGAATTGATCGCCCATACCATACATGGCGACAATCTTTCCCTTGAGATTAAGCTGTGTTAATTGCGGCCAAACGGCTTCCCAGTCTTCCTGTAATTCGCCGAAATCCCAGGTAGGGATCCCCATAATGAGAATGGAATATTCTTCCATCAAGCGGGGGCTGACATCTTTTAGATTATGTAAATCAACCAGATCTTCGCCGAGGATGTCGCGTATTTTTTCTGCCACCATTTCGGTATAACAGGTGCTGGAGCCGTAAAAGAGACCAATCTTCATGATGTATAGCCATAGCATTACTAATAAGGAATAGCATCGAGTGTACCAGATTTGTCCCGTCATCAGGCATAATGGCTAACCCATCCAATCAAAGAGAGAAACAGTCATGCAACAGCAAAATAACCCGCTGATTGAACAGTTTCTTGATGCCCTGTGGCTGGAGCGGAATCTGGCAGAGAATACACTGGCATCATATCGTTTGGATT
>NZ_JBLWEX010000074.1:0-9654 GCF_048323875.1 Yersinia sp. LJYL362 | reverse complement strand
CATAAATGCGCACAAATCCGGCACCGGCTGACACCGCACAGGCGGTGACAGGCAACACGAAGTCACGTGGAACATTCTTTAAGCTGGCATCTGCGCTGATGGACAACGGTGTTTTGGCGATACACAGTGGTAAATGACCAAAACCTGCTGCCGTGATTGAGTCAAGTTGCTGACGTGCTTGTGGGGTGAAAGAGACTTCACGCGCGCCATAGCGCTGCGCCAGAATCTCTATTTTCTGCTCCAGGGAGGCGCTATCAGGGTAGGCCAGTGCAGGGGCTGGTGCAGGGGCGCAGGCATCGATAACGCGCTGAGCCAGCGCGGTGGTGCCCGCGCCACCTTTGGCAAAAGCCTCGCTGATTTCACAGGCAACCGCACCGGCAGATAGCGCATAGTCGGCTAAAAAGGTCAATTCTTCCGCACTGTCGTCAGGGAAGCAATTGACGGCCACCACCACCGGTAGACCATAGCTTTTGGCATGCTTAATATGCCATTTTAGATTGGCGCAACCTTGGCTTAATAAAGGAATGTTGGTATTGAGAATTTCAGCAGGCAGAGGTTGGCCCGGTTTGATATCAAAAACACCGCTATTGGCTTTCAGGCTGCGTAATGTGGCAACCAGGACCACACAGGATGGCGCAATACCCGATTGGCGATACTTGATATTAAAGAACTTCTCCATCCCCATATCCGAGCCAAAACCCGCTTCCGTCACCACATAGTCTGCTAACTGCAACCCCAGACGGTCAGCCAGCACTGAAGAGTTGCCGTGGGCAATATTGGCAAATGGCCCTGCGTGGATAAGCACCGGCGTCTGTTCGCTGGTTTGCATCAGTGTTGGGTGGATGGTCTCTTTCATTAGCGCCGTCATGGCCCCTGCCACCCCCAAGTCATCAGCCGTAATGGCTTGCCCGGCAGTGCTGTGGGCCAATATTATTCGGCCAATGCGTTGGCGCATGTCGTGCAAGCTTTCTGACAACGCCAGAATGGCCATAAGTTCTGATGCCGCGGCAATTTCCACATGGTCGTGCCGCTCAACACCATGAGTACCGCCGCCCACACCGACCTGAATATGGCGCAGCGCCCGATCATTATGGTCAACCACTCGTGGCCAGAGGATGTGTTGAGCATCAATATTAAGCCGTGGCATGCCGGTTTGTTGACTAAAAGCCGAGCCCAAGCGCTGTTCATGATACAGACGTGCATCCAGCGCCGCCGCTGCCAGATTATGTGCCGCGCTAATAGCATGGATATCACCGGTCAGATGCAGGTTCAATTTCTCCATGGGTAACACTTGTGCTGCACCACCGCCTGCGGCTCCCCCTTTAACACCAAAGACTGGCCCCAGACTGGGTTGGCGAATGCAAGCCACCCCGCGATAGCCTAAGCGGTTGATTCCCTGACTTAAACCAATCGTCGTCACTGTTTTACCTTCTCCCAGCGGCGTCGGGGTAATGCTGGAAACCAGAATCAGTTTGCCTTGTGGGCCATCGGGGTGTAATGCGCGGATATCGACTTTCGCCATATCACGCCCATAGGGGATTAAATCATCGGCGGTCAGCCCTAATTTCTGTGCAATGTGTTGAATGGGGAGCAAATTTGTGTCTGGATTGATATCAGATAAGGGGGCGAGAGCATCGGCAGTAGAAGGGCGTGTCGGTGTCATGATGAGAAAATTCCTGTTATCAGTGATAAAACGGCGGCGGCCAATCACGATGGCTATATACCCGTCATACTTCAAGCAGCATGTGTGTTGGCGGCAGTCGTTTCCCGAATCACTTACCGCCTTCCCACAAATCGAATTATTTAGGCTATAAATCGCCGCGAATTATCACACAAACCCGTCAAGAATTGACAATGCAGATCAATAAATGTGTGCGACGGGGCATCAATAGCACCCGAGTGTTTAATGTTGACCCCGCCACGTCCTGTATGGGGCTTATTGGATTTCAATTTTATGCGTTTTATTTTTTTAAATGAATTTAAAGCAATTTTGAGATGAATTTTATTATAAATTCTTACTTTATAAGTTCAGTGTATAAAAGAAAGCCTACAATCCCATGGTTATATTCTATGGCTTCATAAACAGTTTTTTGTTTTTGACGGTAAAATTATAGGTCGTGTCATTTATGGGAAATCATATTCATTCCGCTTTGGTCTGCGCCGCACGATTAATTCGGTTGGCGGGAATTAATGCAGAATCCGTCGAGATATTTGGCAAAAATACTGTCACTGATCTCTCGACAAGGGTCACGCTCGACTCCTTAAAAGGGTCGATTGCGCAATTGTCGCGCGTCACATCGCTCCGTTTCAAAGTGAAAAAGCAATCATTAAATAAAATAAAACCCGGTCAATTACCCCTGGCATTTCGGGATATTCAGGGCCGGTTCATCCTATTGGCCCGATTAAATGACAGTCAGGCATTGCTGCAACACTTTGACAGTGATAAACCACAAATAATAGATTATCAAGAGCTTAGTAAACAATGGGGCGGTGTTATCCTCTATTGTCGTCATTCGCGATTTGATATCCGCTGGTTTATTCCGGTTTTATTGCGCCACCGCAAATCACTGGTTCAGGTCTTGGTATTATCCATGCTGTTGCAGTTTTTGGCCTTGATATCTCCGCTTTTCTTTCAAGTCATCATGGATAAAGTTTTGGTGCATAATGCACTGACAACGCTTGATGTATTAATTATCGTGTTATTAGTGGTCGGGGTATATGAAGTATTGTTGAAACTGCTGCGTGAATATATTTTTAGTCATACCACCACCAGAGTCGATATTTTATTAGGGGGTAAGCTATTTAAGCATTTAATCAAATTGCCACTCAGTTATTTTAAGCAGCGCCATGTGGGTAATATTGTTGCCAGAGTGCGAGAGTTAGATAATATTCGTGAATTTATCACCGGGTCGGCCCTGACATTATGTGTCGATGTCGTTTTCACTTTCGTATTATTTGTCATTATGGGGTGTATTTCACCGCTACTGACATTCATTATCCTGAGTACATTACCGTTTTATCTGTTATTAGCCGCACTGACCACTCGACCATTGCAAAAAAAAGTTCAGGTATTGTGCAGTTGTGCAGCCCAAAATGGCGCATTTTTAACCGAAACCCTATCGGGAGTGGAAACCGTCAAGAGCCTGGCATTAGAACCACAAATGCAGCAGCGCTGGGAGACGCAGACGCGTGATTATGCTCAAGCCAATTTTCAGGTGCAAAATCTGCAAAACTTCAGCAGCCAGTGCGCTCAATTGCTACAAAAACTGGCGGGAGCACTGGTTATCGTTATTGGGGCATATCAAGTCATGGCGGTGCAACTCAGCATTGGGCAATTAATTGCCTTCAATATGCTGGCAATTCAGGCAGTTATGCCCATGAGTAAGTTAGTTGATTTATGGCAACAGAGCATACGGGCGCAAGTGGGGCTGATGCTGATTTCCGACATTTTGAGTTTGCCTGTTGAACATGCGGTGGGGGCTGCACCGTCTAACCCCCCGATTCGGGGTAATATCACCTTGAATAATGTCATTTTTCGTTATCGTCCTGACTTGGAACCGGTTTTGCGTCATTTCTCATTATCACTGCCGGCGGGGGAGCATATCGGGCTGGTGGGGCCATCCGGCTCGGGGAAAAGCACCGTCGCGCGGTTATTACAGCGCCTGTATATCGCTGAGCAGGGCGCTATTAATATTGATGGTTGCCCTATAGGTCATTTTTCCCCTGAATATTTGCGGCGTCAAGTCGGGGTAGTTATGCAGGAAAATTACCTGTTTAACCGCACGGTTCGCGAAAACATTGCCAATTCCCGACCAACGGCCTCTCTGGCTGAAGTCGTTGAGGCAGCCTGTCTGGCCGGTGCCAATGCGTTTATTCTGGCCTTGCCGCTCGGGTATGACACCGTTTTGTCAGAAGGCGGAACCTCTCTTTCCGGTGGGCAACGTCAACGTATTGCGATTGCCCGCACGCTGCTGGCCAATCCCCGCGTGTTGATTTTTGATGAGGCAACCAGTGCGTTAGATGATGAGTCACAGGCTGAAGTACAGAAAAACATGTCTCGAATCATCGCTAATCGTACGGTTATCACCATTGCGCATCGTCTTTCGACGGTAAGGCACTGCCATCGTATTGCTGTCATAACAGAAGGTCAGGTGATTGAGTTGGCAAATCATGACCAACTGCTGGCTCAGAACGGTGTCTATGCCCAACTGTGGCGTCAGCAGGCCGACTTCAGCGACGGGGAATTAACATGAAATGGATGCAATCCTTGGCGAAGCTACTGATTTTTAAGGTGCTAAAAAAACGTGGGCAGCGCCATTCTTCCACGGAGCGAACTCGTGACGAATATGATTTTCTCCCGGCTTATCTTGATATCGTAGAGCGCCCGGTAGCGCCATGGGCTCGACGCACGGCTTGGTTTTTAGCGCTCACATTAGTGTTGGTCTTGATTTGGTCGATTGTCGGAAAGCTGGATATTCATGCTTCTGCTAATGGCAAGGTGATTGTTTCTGAGCATTCTAAAGTCATCCAATCGCTTGAAACGGGTGTGGTGGCGGCCATTAAGGTGCGTGATGGTGACAGAGTGGCCGTGGGGCAAGTGTTAATTGAACTCAGTCCGATCGGCATTGATGCTGAGATCAACAATATCAACCAACAATTAATGCATCGTTCGCTGGAGGTTGCGCGAATGTCAGCACTGCTGACCGATGACCCTCTCTCATCTTTCGTTGCTCCCCAGAACAGCCTTACCAGTGTGGCAATGAAAGCCAAGGCTCTTTTGATAAAAGAATATGCTGAAACCAATGCCGAGCTGGCGCGGCAGGACAGTGAGCAAGCGGTAAACCAAGCCTATATCAAAGCAGGGGATGCCAGTATTAGCCAACAGCGAGCATTAATCAAAAATATCCAGCGCAGGTTACAAGCACTGCGGGTACTGGTGAAATCTAAGTCAATTGCTGAAGTGGAAGTGTTGATACAAGAACGAGAATGGCTGAATGCCAATGCCGAGGCGAGCCGTTTGCAGAATGAACAGACAGTTTTACAAGCTAAAACACACCATCTGACACAAACGCGGTTGCACTATTTGGCCGAAAAAAAGCGAAGTTATCAGGAACAACTGAATAAGTCCCACGAAGTTATCAACCTATTGCAGCAAGAGCGGGTGAAGTTAATGGAAAAGCAGCGGCAACAAACGTTACGTGCGCCAGTGGCCGGTGTTATACAGCAATCTACGGTGCACACTCTCGGGGGGGTCGTCACCAGCGCTCAACCCCTTATGGTGTTGGTCCCGGAAAATCATCAACTAGAACTGGATGTTATGATCCTCAATAAAGATGTCGGTTTTGTGCGACCGGGCCAACCGGTGGAAATTAAAATAGACAGTTTCCCCTATACTCGCTTTGGCACTCTCTCCGGTGAGATCAAATATATTTCCCGCGATGCCATGGAAGATCAACAGCAAGGCTTAGTGTTTCCGGCTCGTATCCAATTTAATCGCGATACGCTAATCGTGGAAGGGAAGCCTGTGCGTTTATCTGCGGGTATGGCGGTGAGTGTCGAGATTAAAACCGGTCGCCGGCGCGTTATCGATTATTTACTCAGTCCATTACAGCAATACCAATCAGAAGCCATGAGGGAGCGTTGATATGATGAACTCAACGTCGGCTTCGCACATTCAGCCGTGGGTGGCATTAGCCCGTGCGGCAGCATGCTTTGATTTGGCCGTCGAGGCTTCGCACTTGGCTCATAAGGTCGGGCTGGCACCGCAAAAAATCGATAATATTGCCATATGCCGCTGTGCAAATTGGATTGGCTTGCGAGCCAGAGTCGTCAGCTGTTCCTTTTCGCGGTTAGGGCATTTGCCGCTTCCTATTTTGTTCAGTCAAGGCACACAGTGGTACGTGTTATTGGCACTGAATGAACATGGCGCTAGTGTGTATTTTCCGGTTGATGGTCAGCAAAAACAGATAAGCCAGCAGGAACTCGCCAATTTGTGGGGGGGCGAGGCCATATTATTGGCAAAAGCTGAGTTGCAGGAGCAACAAAAAAAGCCATTTGGGTTTAGCTGGTTTATACCGGTGATCCTCAAATACCGCCATCAGTTGCGCAACATCATTTTGGTTTCATTGCTGTTACAGGGCATTTTGCTGGTGACGCCGATGCTGTTTGAAACGGTCATCGACAAAGTGTTGGTGAGCCGAGGGATGGGGAGCTTGATGGTGCTCGGGATTGCTATGGTTGCGTTGGCCATTGTGGAACCGTGCTATACCTTTTTGCGCGGATGGCTGTTTGCGCATTTATCCAGCCGAGTGGGGGCTGAGCTCAATACCGGGCTTTATCGTCATTTAATGGGGCTACCACTGGGTTACTTTGCTTCGCAACAAACCGGCCAAACCATCGCAAAAATGCGGGAAATGGAGCAAATCCGCAGTTTTCTGACGGGATCGGCGCTGACTATGTTGCTGGATTTGGTTTTTGTCGGCACCTTTATCGCGGTGATGTTTTGCTACAGTGCCCAACTGACATGGATAGTCTTGTTTTCTTTGGTGTGCTACCTGTTGTTCTGGTGGGCGGCAGGGGGAATATTACGTAAACGTGTAGAACACCAATATGAAGCCAGCGCACAGAATACGGCATTCCTGACCGAAGCCATTAGCGGGTTGGAAACCATCAAAACATCGGCCACCGAGCACCAGTTTAATCGGAGCTGGCGGCACTCATTGGCCGGTTATGTGCGAGCTTCATTTGCGTGTGCCAGAGCCGCGAATATCGCTGAACAAGGCATCACGTTAATCAATAAAGTAACCTCGGCTATTTTATTGTGGCTAGGTGTGACATTGGTGTTGGCTGGGGACCTGACGCCAGGGCAGTTTATCGCATTTACCCTTTTTTCCGGCTACGTCACTCAGCCTATCCTACGTTTGGCGCAAATCTGGCAAGATTTTCAGCATACGCAGGTGGCGCTAAAACGCATTGGCACTATCTTGGATTATCCCACCGAACCGGGGAGCGCTGGGTTGTTATCCCGTCCGAATAGCCCGGGGGGGCTGGCTTTTAAACAGGTGCGTTTTCGCTATCGGTCAGATGCCGCCGAAGTGATACAAAACCTAACTTTAGATATTGCGGGTGGTGAGTTTATTGGTATTACCGGGCCATCGGGTTGTGGAAAATCGACATTAACCAAGCTACTCCAACGGTTATATACCCCGCAACATGGGCAAATTTTGGTTGATGGGCAGGATTTGGCTATTACGGATGCGACGACATTACGCTGTCAGATGAGTGTGGTATTGCAGGAAAGCGTACTATTTTCAGGATCGATACGTGACAACATATGCCAGTGCCGGCCAAACGCTGATGATGCTCACGTTGAGCACATTGCCCGATTAGCGGGCGCCCATGACTTTATTACGGCACTACCACAGGGGTATCAAACGCCAGTGGGAGAGCGGGGTAGTCTGCTCTCGGGTGGCCAGCGGCAGCGGGTGGCGTTAGCTAGAGCCTTGATGGCAGACCCGAAAATACTGATTCTTGATGAAGCGACCAGTGCGCTGGATTATGAATCTGAAGCCGCTATCATGCGCCAGTTACCCGAAATCATCCGTGGCCGTACAGTCATTTGTATCGCGCATCGGCTGAATACATTACGCCAATGCCATCGTATTTTTGTATTAACAGAGGGGCAAGTATTGGAGCAAGGTAGCCATCAAGAGTTACTGGCTCAGTCCGGCACCTATGCACGTTTGTGGCGATTACAGACAGAGTAAAGAAAGGGGCGGTTAATCGTCTTCAGACTGCTGACAAACCCCAACGACTCTACCTTGCAAGGTGAGGACAGGTAGAAGAGTAAAGCGTCCGCGCCACGGATGGCGCGGCTCGAGCCCCCAGGGATGGGTTTACGGCGTCTTTACGATCTACCTGTTTTCACCGATACGGGTATTTTGTCATTAACCTTAAGGGGCAATTAAGCCCCTTTATCTATATACCTGACTCAGCGATTTAGGTGGTAATACACTTCATTCCAGCGAATTTCATTTTTGAACGCGGGCAACGTGGTGTCGTTATCAATAAGCAGGAATTCAATGCCGTGCATTTCGGCATACAAACGCAACTCATCCACACCAATAGCTTGTGAGAACACGGTATGGTGCGCACCTCCCGCGATAATCCAGGCTTCAGCGGCGGTTGCCAGTGAGGGCTGAGCTTGCCAAATAGCCCGGGCTACCGGCAATTTTGGCAACGGATGCGGTTGCTCAACGGTATTGACCACATTGACCAACAAGCGGAAGCGGTTCCCCATATCGATTAAGCTGGCATTGAGTGCCGGGCCTGCCGGAGTCGAGAAGATCAACCGAGCAGGGTCGGCTTTACCGCCAATACCTAAATGCTGTACATCCAACAGCGGTTTTTCTTCTTTGGCGATCGATGGGCACACCTCCAGCATATGGGAACCCACCACCAGATCATTACCTGGCTGGAAGTTATAGGTGTAATCCTCCATAAAGGAGGTGCCGCCTTTTAGGCCGGTACCCATGACTTTCAGAATGCGTAATAATGCAGCGGTTTTCCAATCACCTTCACCACCAAAACCGTAACCTTGTTGCATGAGGCGTTGAACCGCCAAACCCGGTAACTGCTTTAATCCATACAGATTTTCAAAGTTAGTGGTAAACGCTTTAAAACCACCTTGTTCGAGAAAACGTTTCATACCCAACTCAATGCGCGCAGCATCGAGTAAGTTTTCGCGTTTATTGCCATTCAGCTTCACGGCATCTGTCAGCCGGTAAGTGGCTTCATATTCTTCAACCAAAGTATCAATCTCACCTTGGCTGACCGCATCCACCACGGTGACTAAATCACCGATACCGTAGGCATTAACCGAGTAACCAAACTGGATCTGTGCTGCAACTTTATCCCCTTCGGTCACTGCCACTTCGCGCATATTATCGCCAAAACGGGCGACTTTCAGTTGTTGGCTTTCCTGTTTGGCTGCCGCAACGCGCATCCACTGGCCAATCCGTTGATGCGCTTCTTTATCTTGCCAATGACCGGTGATAACACTGTGTTGCTGGCGCATACGTGCGCCGATAAAACCAAACTCACGGCCACCATGAGCAGTTTGGTTCAAGTTCATAAAGTCCATATCCATGGTTTCCCATGGGATCTGAGCATTAAACTGAGTATGGAATTGCAGCAACGGTTTATTCAGAATGCTCAGTCCGCCAATCCACATTTTGGCTGGCGAGAAGGTATGCAGCCAGGTCATGACACCAATACAGGCGGTAGCGTAGTTGGCCTCACGACACAACGCGGTAATTTCATCTGGTGTGGTCACCAAAGGTTTGAGCACCAGTTTGATCGGCAATTTCTCTTCGCTCTTGAGGCTATTGAGGCTATTGACGACATGATGGGCATTATCCATCACTTGTTGCAGGGTTTTAGGGCCATACAGGTTTTGACTGCCTATCACAAACCACACTTCTGATTGCTTGAATACGTCCATCGGATACTCCATTTAATCAATTTTCATACAGCATAAAGTTATAAATCAGCCGGTTAATCACGCTTCGGTTACCGGTGCGTAGTGTGGCTCAGCGGATAGACACCACTGTTGATAGCGTTGATAAAGCTGTTGATAGCGGGCAACTTGTGCTG
>NZ_JBLWEX010000073.1:0-9614 GCF_048323875.1 Yersinia sp. LJYL362 | reverse complement strand
CCTTGTCAGTGATTCGGGTGACAAATCGGTCAGGAACCGATTTGAACGCTGCTTGCAGCGGCCTCGTAGAGGCGAGGCCCATGGACGGGCCGAGTAACTAGCGCAGCTAACACCCCTGTAGCGTCAAAGACGAAGGAGAATTAGTGCAACTTAAGGCGCGGGCGTATTACCCGGTTAATCCCGCCCACCAGCATCATCAGGCCAGTTTTAGTATAGCCATGCAATGCGACTTGATGCATACGATACAATGAGATGTAAACAACACGGGCAACACGCCCTTCCACCATCATAGATCCGCGCATCAGGTTACCCATCAAGCTACCGACGGTACTAAACTTCGACAGCGACACCAGAGAACCATGATCTTTATAAATGTATGGCTTCAGTGGTTGCTCATTGAGCAATGCTAAAATATTGCTATAACAGCGGCTGGCCATCTGATGCGCAGATTGCGCACGCGGCGGCACAAAACCACCACTTGGCTGTGGACAAGAAGCACAGTCACCAATCGCAAAAATGTTAGGATCTCGGGTCGTTTGCAGTGTCGGCTCAACCACCAGTTGGTTAATACGGTTGGTTTCTAGCCCGGCAATATCTTTCATAAAGTCCGGCGCTTTAATACCTGCCGCCCATACCATCAGATCAGCATTAATAAACTCGCCATCTTTAGTATTCAGACCCTTTTCATCAGCGCTGGTAACCATTGTTTTGGTCAATACTCGCACACCCAGTTTAATCAGTTCCTGATGTGCCGCCGCCGAGATACGTGGCGGTAATGCTGGCAGGATACGTTCACCGGCTTCAACCAACGTGACATTTAGTGCCTGGTTATCCAAGCCCTCAAAACCGTAGCTATGCAGTTGTTTTACCGCATTATGTAACTCAGCAGACAGCTCCACACCGGTGGCACCGCCGCCAACAATCGCGATATTAACTTTGCCTTTCTCACCCGGTTGCGCTGAATACTTCAGGAACAGGTTAAGCATTTCATTATGGAAGCGGTGGGCCTGATGTGGGTTATCGAGGAAGATGCAGTGATCCTTCACGCCCGGAGTGCCGAAGTCATTCGACGTACTGCCCAGAGCGACCACTAATATGTCATAGGATAATTCACGTTTTGTTACCAGCACATCACCGTGTTCATCGCAAATCTCAGCCAGGCAGACAGTTTTGGTTTCGCGGTTAATATCCGTTAACGACCCCAACTGGAAATTGAAATAATGGTTGCGCGCATGGGCCAGGTAGCTCAATGCATCAACACCATCATCCAGAGAACCGGTAGCCACTTCATGGAGCAAAGGTTTCCACAGATGGCTGTGGTTACGATCCACCAGAACAATCTCAGCTTTTTTGCTGCGCCCCAACTTATGACCCAGACTAGTTGCCAGCTCAAGGCCGCCAGCACCACCACCAATAATAACGATTTTTTTCTTCGGCGTTGTCAAAATGACCCCCTAAATGTGAACCAATTGTTAGCTAAGGGTAAATGAATAATATCCTTAGATAACATAGGGTTCGAAGATACCAATTCAATAAACTGGAGTCAGAATATCATGCAGGGTTATTTGGTCATACCAAAATTGATATATATCAACTTTTTTTGATTAAAGTACCAGCAGGAGGATTTTTTCTAGAATAGGTTTCAAATAGTTAGCGTTTAGTCACGGTTTATATTTTTTTTATTGAGTGGAAGATAAAGGCCAGTTTTGCCATTTTTTGGCATAAAAATGGCCTAAAAAAAGCCGGCGAAACACTTTTTTCAAGCCAAGTTGCACAGAACAGTAGGTATTACAATTAACCAGTATTTAACAAAGCCCGATTAATTTGATTATTCATCCCAGAGTTTTAAATGCTTTTATCCGCTGCAAATGAGGTGAAAGATCTTTAAACTTGTGGCCTTGCTTTTCATCCCAGACAATTTCGTAATAAGGATGCAAATCACCGGCAGTGCGCTTGCTATCCAGCATTTCATCATTGCGCGACAACACGACTAAACAGCGATCGCGGTTTTTCTCGCGAAAATCACTGATACATTTACTGGCGATATCGACGTACTCTTCCGGCCGGTCAATTTTACCGCTCATATTGTCTTGCGGATAAAGATTAGGGTTGAAGGCAACCTGCCGGATGCCACACAGAAAACCCACTCGTTCGGCCCAAAAGCCCCCTAACCCCACACCACAAATCAGTGACTTGGCATCGCCACCTTGCTGAATAGCCTTATCCACTTCTTTCAATAAATACTGCATATCATGGCGAGGATGCAAAGTGCTGTAACTGATAAAACGCACATCCGGATCAATGAATTGCAGTTGCAGGACTTTCTCGTGATTGCCAGGGCTGTTGGAATCAAAACCATGTAGATAGACTATCATATTTATCCTCGCGACTTATGTGCATCCCAACGTTCGCTGAGTGCCGTTAATGCCTTATTCGCCTGTTGCCAACGCGGTGATGCCATCAACGCCTGACGGTCAAACTGCCCAGAATGATACAAGCATGCCAGTTGGTCTGCTTTGACTGGCGACAGGTTATCCAACACACTTATCGCGCCCTGACGGTTATTACACACCAAAATCATATCGCAGCCAGCATCCAAAGAGGCTTGCCCACGCTCGGCATAACTGCCCATGATGGCTGCCCCTTCCATCGACAAGTCATCAGAGAAAATGATGCCATCGAACCCTAACTCTTGGCGCAATATGTTTTGGAGCCAGTAAGACGAACCACTGGCTGGACGCGCATCAGCTTCAGTATAAATCACATGAGCAGGCATAATGGCATCCAGTAATCGCCGCGCAATCAGTTCGCGAAATATAACCATATCATGAGTACGGATTTCTGCCAGTGGTCGATTATCCCGAGGCGTCTCTTTATGCGAATCTGCTGTTACCGCCCCATGCCCGGGGAAGTGCTTACCGGTGGTTTTCATACCCGCGCTGTGCATCCCACGAATAAAACACTCTGCCATTTTCAGTGCTTGTTGCGGGTCACTGTGGAATGAACGCTCACCGATAGCCGCGCTGACATGGCCAATATCCAGTACTGGCGCAAAGCTAATATCGATATCCATTGATATCATTTCGGCCGCCATCAGCCAGCCCGCATCTTGTGCTAACTGCGCCGCAGTGGCTGGATCATTGATCGCCGCGAACGACTGAGCCGCAGGTAAGCGGGTAAAACCGTCACGAAAGCGCTGTACCCGGCCCCCTTCCTGATCGACCGCCACCACCAGACGCTCGTGGGACGCAGCCCTTATCTGACGGACTAACTCGCGTAGTTGCTCGGCATCATGAAAATTACGGCTGAATAAAATCAGGCCGCCCACCAGCGGGTGCTTTAAAATCTCACGTTCTTCTGCATCCAGCTCATAGCTGGCAACGTCTAACATCACTGGACCCACGACAACCTCGTAAATTTAATATTAAAAAATCAAAAGGACAGATTAAACCGCTGGCGTAGCGGCACCGTCCATTGCAAAAACTCGCTGTCGCCAGTCTGCTGCCAGCGCACCTCGAACCACATCAACATCAGGTAATCAACCCACGGCACCCAGCGCTGTATCTGACGGGATAAACGATCAATATCAGGGTAACCCTGCTCATTCTGGCAATAGTGCTGTAAAAAAGCCTGTTGCTGGGGCGCTGACCAACTATTGCCACGAAATAGCGCGGCAATATCAAGAGCAATATCGCCATCAGCCGCATATTCCCAGTCAATCAATTTCAGCCCGGAGGGTGTCGCCAAAAGATTTCCGGGATGAATATCCATATGCAGGGGTGCCAGTTTCACCGGTTGCGGCGGTGATCTGCGCAGAAAATGCTGATGCAAGCGTAACCAGCTTGGTGAAAGGCGTTTGGTATCAATCTGCCCGGCATAACGGATGAGCTGACCATGTAAATCCAGTCGATAACCGCTGGCGGGTAGATGATGCAAGCGGGTCAATAGCTGTGCCAACTGACCATTATTCGACAATTCAATGAATTGCGCGCGAGTGACAACGTCACCTTCGAGCCAGTTGACCACCAGCCAGTGTTGATTTGCGGCGATAATAGTGGGTGCCAAATGATGGCCAGCCACATGTCGCAACAACTTGCGCTCCCGCCGCCGCTCCACTCCCAGTTGGGTTTTCTGAACCGATTGTTCACGCGCCAGCCAGTTAATATTTGCAGTCGTGTTTGATGGGTAAGAAATACGCCAACTTTCACCCGTCAGGCCAGATACCGGGCTAATATGCCAATCTGCCTTGATAAAATCGGCTGCATGAATAAAACCGTCAGGGGTAATATCCACCGACGGTTTTATCCTTTCAATAAGCGCATACAGAGAAGGATCAGCGCTTAACTGGGCCATTACCTGACCAGATAATTTCGCCGGTTTGTGTTTGCATCAACTGCATTTCAATGGTGGGTGACTTCACATCACCACTCACATCACTGTAGAGCACATATTGGGCACTGACATAGCGAGCCAGACCAATGGCCTTACTGCGTGAGCCAAGGCTATCTTCTTCTGATAACCCCAATGTTTGCTTGGCAACCGCCAATTGCTGTGGCGAGATCAACACAAACTTTTTGTTTGATGACAGCACTTGGTGCAGTGCCGAGGTGGCTTTCGCCGTTGGTAACCTGCCATTAGTATTATTTTTAACGCTGTCGAGTAACAATATACTGCCGTTTGCCACATCGTTGCTGTTGACCATTTGTGCGACCAAAGGCTCGACACTGGCAGCCCAATCAATAGATTGTTCCATCTTTGGTGGCGGCGGTACGTTGTCTACCGGTGGTGGAGTTTCAGGAACCGGTGGCGTGACAGGCTCGATGGTCACGGGTGGTGTGGTTGGCTCAACAGGTGGCTGAGTGATACACCCCGTCAGCACAAGTGCCGCCAAAGCGACAGATAAATACCTTTTCATTGTCCCACTCCAATAGCGCGATGATAAGAACCGAGCTGTTATAAAAATATAGGGTTATAAGAATAAATAAAGGCGCGCACTACGCGCATTAAAATTATTATTAACTGATTGAATATCCACATCATCATTTGGCGCAATAACGATAAACCGTGGCGCTTCCAGTGGCGGCACATCCAAGCCCTGCGCATCATACCAATAAAAGCGGTAGCTTATTTTTATCGGTTTACTCTGGCTATTGGTAATCACCGAGCGCGCTACATTATTCCCAGATGATGTTGAAATTGCAGGTTGAGAAGCCAAAATACCCGCCGTCAGCACAGACGAATCCATTACCACGGTTTGCTGCTTATTCACCGCAATCCCTTTCGGGCTGCTGCACCCCAGCAATGTCGCAATACACGCAAGCGCCATCACCGGCAATAAAAACGCCTTCACAGGGCGCATAGGCTTACCTCAGTTATAGTCCTGCCATACTTCAAGCTATTTATGTGACAGCAACGAGCCCAACTCACGGCCACCGACCAGATGCATGTGAATATGGTAAACCACCTGCCCAGCATGACGATTGCAGTTGATGATCAGACGATAGCCATCTTCAGCAATGCCTTCCTGCTCTGCAAGTTTAGCAGCCACAGTGATCATTCGACCCAGTGTTGCTTCATGTTCTGCTGTGACGTCATTCACAGTTGGAATAAGAATGTTAGGAATGATTAAGATATGAGTTGGTGCCTGCGGGGCGATATCACGAAACGCGGTCACCAGTTCGTCCTGGTAGACCACGTCGGCAGGGATTTCACGGCGGATAATTTTGCTGAAAATCGTTTCTTCGGCCATTACGCATTTCCTTGATCATGATAAAAATGAGGAATGCGTAGTATGAGCGACAATTTCTATTGATTTCAACCTCAATCATTGAGCGCGGGCATAAGCCGCTGCTTTTTCAAACAAAGCCTGCTCTGGACGAATGCCGGTATACAGCACAAATTGCTCAACCGCCTGAATAGCAAAGACTTCAGCGCCAGTAATAACGATTTTTCCTTGTGCTTTGGCGTAGCTTATCAACGGGGTCATCGCTGGCAGTGCCACCACATCAAAAACCACCTCGGCATGTTCAACCTCAGTTTCAGTAAAAGCCATGCTATCGGCCTCTTTCCCCCCTGACATCCCCACTGGGGTGGCATTGATTAATACATCGGCTTCAACACCCTGCATATCAGGCTGATAGGTGTAACCGGATTGTTCGGCTAATTTTTTACCGGTTTTTTCGTTCGTCGCAATAATAAATCCCTGCTTAAAACCGGCATTTTTTAGTGCAAAAGCCACGGCTTTCGCCATCCCACCACTGCCACGCAGTGCAAAGACTTTATCTGTAGGTACCTGATAACTCTCCAGCAATTTCGCGATGGCGATATAGTCGGTGTTGTACGCTTTCAGATAACCATCAGTATTCACTAAGGTATTAACCGAATTAATTGCTGCGGCAGAGGCATCCAACTCATCTACCATTGGGATAACCGCCTCTTTAAACGGCATTGAAATTGCACAACCTCGGAACCCCAATGCCCGCACACCACCAATTGCCGCGGCCAGATCCGTGGTGGTAAAGGCTTTATACAGGTAATCGAGATCCAGAGCATCGTACAAAAAATTATGAAAACGAGTGCCAAAGTTACTTGGCCTGGCGGCCAGAGAAATACACACTTGGGTATCTTTGTTTATGTAACGGGTCATCTTCTTTCCTCAAATAATCATAGCGTTCTGTCTGCGGCCTTTTCCGATAAGAAGTGCTGAGACACAAACGCTTGCTGTAGTGAAAATTATCGGCTAAAAAGATGATATATAAAACTGCTGAGTTAGACTCAATTGGGTTCCTCTTTTATGGTCAGCCGACGCCTTGAACAGCAATACTTACGCTTATTAAATCAGGTTGGGGCACAGCCAGTTGAGGTTACACTGCAAGAACTTGCGGATAAACTCAGCTGCACCAAGCGCCACATGCGGACATTACTGGTTCAGATGCAACAGGCTGGCTGGTTGAAGTGGCAAGCAGAGGCAGGTCGTGGCCGCCGGTCATATTTGCAACTATTGCGGAACACTCATCAGCTTTTAATTGAAAAAGCGGAACAGTTATTAGATTCCGGTGGTTTTAATGAAGCCATTGCCCTATTGGGCGAAGATAAACAGCTCATTGTCCCCTTGTTGCGGGCTAAACTGGGGTATCGGATACGCGATGACTATCAAGCTCTGCGCATCCCCTACTACCGCACCATGACAAATCTTTACCCCGGCACAGCACTACGCCGCTCTGAGCTGCACTTAGTCCGACAAATTTTTAATGGCCTGACCCGAGTAAATGAGGAAAACGGTGAAGTCACCACCGATTTAGCTCACAAATGGCGAATGATCGACCCATTGCATTGGCGCTTTTATTTACGCCCGGCGGTGCAATTTCATGATGGTCGAGAATTGTCCAGCCGCGATGTCGTCAGTTCATTAACCCGCAGCGCAACTTTGCCGCTGTTTTCACATATTCAAAAAATTAGTTCGCACGGACCACTCAGTGTGGTTATTGAACTTAGCCAAGCGGACCCGCGCCTTCCCCTGTTACTCGCCCATCACAGCGCACTGATTCTGCCGGAAAATCATGCCACACAGCCAGATTTTGCCTCTCACCCTGTAGGAACGGGGCCTTATCGAGTGGCTGAAAATGATAACTGGCACTTACAGATGAAATCTTTTGACCACTATTTTGGTTTTCGCGGCTTGCTGGATGAGGTTGAGGTGCTTATCTTCCCGGATTTGGCCCGCCCGCCCTCTGACACACCTGCCGTGCTATCAGATCAGTTGAGCATGGAGAATATACAAAGTGCCACCTGGCTCAGTTCCAGCATCAGTGATATTGATTATGTTTCTGGGAAAGTTGCCAGCCTGACCGGTAAGCCATCAGATTCAACACAAGAGATGTTTCTGGAACGCGGTGGATATTTTTTGCTATGCGATAGCCGCTCACCGCACTGGCACGATATTAAACAGCGCCGCTGGTTGCGAAAAACGCTCAATCCTTATCATCTTATTCAACAGCTAATTGAATCCATTCGCCCCTTCTGGGTACCCGCCAGTAGCGTCCTACCCACATGGTTTCATGGCATTGATGCAGGAGAAGAGTGCTCTCCTTTTTCAAGTGATATCGCGACAGAATCAGAGGATATGCCGGTATTAACGCTGGCTTATCATGCCCAGCATCCAGAATACTCGATGTTGGTGACTGAAATAACTCATATTCTCGCTGCTCAGGGCATTAAGTTAGATATGATCGAGCTGGATTACACCTCTTGGGCCAAGGGTGAGGCCAAAGCTGATTTGTGGCTGGGCACAGTGAACTTTGCCGTTCCTGAAGAGTGGAATGTTGGCGTATGGCTATTGAGCTCCCAGTTGCTGCGTCAATCCATCACTGGCGGTGATGATGCTGATTTACAGAGCTATCTGCATGATTGGCGCAACCAATCCCTGGGTAGCGAACAATTGATCCGAGAGATCATCGCCAATGGATGGTTGCAGCCATTATTCCATCACTGGATGCGCCTAAAAGCCCCCGAACAAGCCCAAGGCGCGCACTTAAATAATTTAGGTTGGTTTGATTTCCAGACTACCTGGCTAGAGCCTGAATAACATAAATAAAATCCATTCAAAACAAACATTAATCACACAGAAGATAACGTGTGGTTTTTATATAGATATTTAATTTATAGAGGTTAATAACAAAGTGCCCGTAGCGGTGAAAACAAATAGATCGTAAAAACACCTAAAATGATAGCGATGAAACCATGAGAAACTGGCCCTTCTAGACACAAAAAAAGGGAGGCTTTCGCCTCCCCTTTGCACTCCCCATACCTGAATTAATGGTTACGAATGTACTCGTCCATATCTGTTTTCAGGTTATCAGATTTCGTCCCGAAGATAGCCTGAACACCTGAGCCTGCGACGACAACGCCCGCAGCACCCAATTTCTTCAGACCAGCTTGGTCAACCTTGGACACATCAGCCACGCTGACACGCAGACGTGTGATACATGCATCCAGGTTAGTGATGTTTTCTTTACCACCAAATGCTGCTACCAGTGCTGCTGACATTTCAGTGCCACCCTGTACAGTTTGCTCTGTCGTCGTGTCTTCACGACCCGGTGTTTTCAAATTCAGTTTGGCGATCAGTACACGGAAGATGGTGTAGTAGACCAGACCGTAGCAAATACCCACCAGAGGGAACAACCAAATACGGCTGCTATTACCACTCAGTACCACGAAGTCAATCAGACCGTGGGAGAAGCTGGTACCGTCACGCATCCCAAGCAGGATACAGATTGGGAAGGCCAGGCCTGCCAGAATTGCATGGATAACATACAAAATTGGCGCCACGAACATGAAGGAGAATTCGATTGGTTCGGTGATACCGGTTAGGAATGAGGTCAGTGCTGCGGAGATCATGATCCCGCCCACTTTTGCCCGGTTTTCCGGCTTAGCAGAATGCCAAATAGCAATTGCTGCTGCTGGCAGACCGTACATTTTAAACAGGAAACCACCAGACAGTTTACCCGCAGTTGGGTCACCCGCCATGTAACGAGGAATGTCACCGTGGAATACCTGACCCGCTGCGTTGGTGTATTCACCAATTTGCATTTGGAATGGTACGTTCCAGATATGGT
>NZ_JBLWEX010000072.1:0-9580 GCF_048323875.1 Yersinia sp. LJYL362 | reverse complement strand
CATAAATGCGCACAAATCCGGCACCGGCTGACACCGCACAGGCGGTGACAGGCAACACGAAGTCACGTGGAACATTCTTTAAGCTGGCATCTGCGCTGATGGACAACGGTGTTTTGGCGATACACAGCGGTAAATGACCAAAACCGGCCTCAGTGATGGAGTCAAGCTGCTGACGTGCTTGTGGGGTGAACGTGACTTCACGGGCGCCATAGCGCTGCGCCAAAATCTCTATTTTCTGCTCCAATGAGGCACTGTCAGGGTACGCCAGTACTGGAGGAGATGCATGAGCGCAAGCATCGATAACGCGCTGAGCCAAGGCGGTGGTGCCCGCGCCACCTTTGGCAAAAGCCTCACTGATTTCACAGGCAACTGCGCCAGCAGATAGCGCATAGTCGGCTAAAAAGGCCAGCTCTTCCGGGCTGTCGTCAGGGAAGCAATTGACGGCCACCACCACCGGTAAGCCATAGCTTTTGGCATGATTAATATGCCATTTTAGATTGGCGCAACCTTGGCTTAATAAAGGAATGTTGGTATCGAGAATTTCAGCAGGCAGAGGTTGGCCCGGTTTGATATCAAAAACACCACTATTGGCTTTCAGGCTACGTAATGTGGCGACCAGAACCACACAGGATGGCGCAATACCAGATTGTCGATACTTGATATTAAAGAACTTCTCCATACCCATATCAGAACCGAAGCCGGCTTCCGTCACCACATAGTCTGCTAACTGCAATCCCAGACGGTCAGCCAGCACTGAAGAATTCCCGTGGGCAATGTTGGCAAATGGCC
Organism: Yersinia sp. LJYL362; assembly: GCF_048323875.1. Taxonomy (NCBI): domain Bacteria; kingdom Pseudomonadati; phylum Pseudomonadota; class Gammaproteobacteria; order Enterobacterales; family Yersiniaceae; genus Yersinia; species Yersinia sp. LJYL362. The sequence continues at coordinate 8,791 of NZ_JBLWEX010000072.1, read as the reverse complement.
CGGCGTGGATAAGCACTGGCGTCTGTTCACTGGTTTGCATCAGTGTTGGGTGGATGGTCTCTTTCATTAGCGCCGTCATGGCACCTGCCACCCCCAAGTCATCAGCCGTAATGGCTTGCCCGCTAGTGCTGTGGGCCAAAATTATCCGGCCAATGCGTTGGCGCATGTCGTGCAAGCTTTCTGACAACGCCAGAATGGCCATAAGTTCTGATGCTGCGGTAATTTCTACATGGTCGTGCCGCTCAACACCGTGAGTACCGCCGCCCACACCGACCTGAATATGGCGCAGCGCCCGATCATTATGGTCAACCACTCGCGGCCAGAGGATCTGTTGAGCATCAATATTTAGCAGTGGCATGCCGGTTTGTTGACTAAAAGCCGAGCCCATGCGCTGTTCATGATACAGACGTGCATCCAGCGCCGCCGCTGCCAAATTATGTGCTGCGCTAATAGCATGGATATCACCGGTCAGATGCAGGTTCAACTTCTCCATGGGTAACACTTGTGCTGCACCACCGCCAGCCGCTCCCCCTTTAACACCAAAGACTGGACCAAGGCTCGGTTGACGGATGCAAGCCACCCCGCGATAGCCTAAGCGGTTGATTCCCTGACTTAAACCAATGGTCGTGACGGTTTTACCTTCCCCCAGCGGTGTTGGGGTGATGCTGGAAACCAGAATCAGTTTGCCTTGTGGGCCACCGGGCCGTAATGCACGGATATCAACTTTCGCCATAGGGTGACCATAGGGGATTAAATCATCTGCGCTCAGGCCTAATTGTTGTGCAATTTGCTGAATGGGAAGCAAATTTTTTTCAGGACTGATATTTGATAGCGAAGGGAGAGCATCGGCAGAGGAAGACAGTGTCGGTGTCATGGTGCGAAAGTTCCTGTTAGTGGTGATAAAACGGCGGTGGCCAATCACGATGACTATAAATCACGGCGAAATTATCACACAAAGCGCTAAAAAATTGGCGATACACATCAATAAATGTGAGGCCACCGCCGCTGATAGCGCGATGGTGTTTGCGGGTTAACCCATAACACCAATATTGCGATTTCTACTTTTTATATTTTAATTTTGTGAGTTTTGTTTTTTTTGATGAAATTAAAGAAATTTTGAGATCGGTTTTATTTTAAATTCTTAGATTATAAGAGTGGTATATAAAAGAAGCCCTACAATCCCATGGTCATATTCTATGGTTTCATGAACAATTATTTGTTTTTGACGGTAAAATTATAGGTAGTCTAATTTATGGGAAATCATATTCACTCTTCTTTGGTCTGTGCTGCGCGATTACTTCGCTTAGCAGGGGTTAATGCGGAGTCAGTAGAAATATTGGGTAAAAATGCTGCTGTTGATCTTTCGACCAGGGGGCCACTCGCCTCATTGCAACAATATTTATCACAGTTATCACGTGCGACATCGACCCGTTTTAAAATGAAAAAACGGGCATTAAATAAAATAAAACCTGAGCAGTTACCACTGGCATTTCGTGATACAGAGGGCAGGTTTATCTTATTAGCACGATTAAATGATAATGAGGCATTGCTGCAGCATGCTGATAGCAATAAGCCACAAATAATTAGTTATCAGATACTTAGTGAGATGTGGGGTGGGGTGGTATTCTATTGTAGCCATTCACGCTTTGATATTCGGTGGTTTATCCCCGTTTTATTACGCCATCGCAAATCCCTGATCCAGGTGCTGGTGTTATCAATGCTATTACAGTTTTTGGCATTGATATCACCACTTTTCTTTCAGGTTATTATGGATAAGGTCCTGGTGCATAATGCACTAACGACTCTCGACGTGTTAATTATTGTATTACTGGTGGTAGGAGTATATGAGGTTGTACTGAAGTTTTTGCGTGAATATATTTTTAGTCATACCACAACTCGAGTGGATATTTTATTGGGGGGTAAACTATTTAATCACTTAATAAAGTTACCATTAAGTTATTTTAAGCAACGACATGTCGGGAATATTGTGGCGCGAGTCTGTGAGCTGGATAATATTCGTGAGTTTATTACCGGGACAGCGCTTACCTTATGTGTTGATGTTGTTTTTACCCTCATCTTATTTATTGTTATGTGGTGTATTTCGCCGCTCCTGACATTAATTGTCCTGGCTACACTGCCGCTATATCTGTTATTAGCGGCATTAACCACCCGTCCCTTGCAAAAGAGAGTTGAAGTGTTGTGCAGTTGCGCCGCTCAGAATGGTGCATTTTTAACCGAAACTGTCTCCGGAGTTGAAACCGTTAAAAGCCTGGCCTTAGAACCGCAGATGCAGCAGCGGTGGGAGACGCAAACACGGGACTACGCTCAAGCTAATTTTCAGGTGCAAAACCTGCAAAACTTCAGCAGCCAGTGTGCCCAGTTACTGCAAAAATTGGCCAGTGCGTTGGTGATTGTCATTGGGGCATATCAAGTCATGTCTGTGCAACTGAGTATCGGGCAGTTAATTGCTTTTAATATGCTGGCGGTACAAGCATTAATGCCAATGAGTAAGTTGGTTGATTTATGGCAGCAGAGTATACGAGCGAAAGTTGGGCTGATGCTGATATCCGATATTTTAAGTTTGCCGGTCGAGCAAGCCACGGGTGCCGCACCGTCTAATCGCCAACTTAACGGTGATATCACCTTGGACAATGTGGTTTTCCGTTATCGCCCCGATCTTGATCCTGTATTGCGTCATTTCTCATTATCACTGCGCGCGGGAGAGCATGTCGGGCTGGTCGGCCCGTCAGGTTCAGGAAAAAGTACGGTCGCGCGGCTGTTACAGCGCCTTTATATCGCTGAACAGGGTGTTATTAATATTGATGGTTACCCGATAAATCATTTCTCTCCTGAGTATCTACGTCGTCAGGTCGGTGTGGTCATGCAAGAAAACTACCTGTTTAACCGCACTGTTCGTGAAAATATTGCCTATTCTCGGCCAACTGCCTCACTGAGTGACGTCGTTGATGCGGCCTGTCTGGCGGGCGCGAACGATTTTATTCTGGCCTTGCCGCTAGGGTATGACACCGTGCTGTCTGAAGGCGGGGCATCCCTTTCTGGTGGGCAACGTCAGCGTATTGCGATTGCCCGTACTCTACTGGCCAATCCCCGCGTATTGATTTTTGATGAGGCGACCAGTGCTCTGGATGATGAGTCGCAGGCTGAAGTTCAGAAAAATATGTCCCGCATTATTGCCAACCGCACCGTCATTACCATTGCTCACCGCCTTTCGACGGTGCGGCACTGTCATCGTATTGCCGTCATAAAACAAGGCTGTGTGGCTGAGCTGGCAAATCATGACCAACTGTTGGCGCAGAACGGTATCTATGCCCAACTTTGGCAGCAGCAAGCCGACTTTAGCCATGAGGAATCACAATGAAGTTGATGCAATTTTGGGCGAAATTAGCCATTTTCGACGGGTTAAAAAAACGCTGGCAACGCCATCACGCAGCGAAACGAACCCGCGACGAATATGACTTTCTTCCGGCCTATCTGGATATTGTAGAGCGTCCGGTAGCGCCATTGGCAAGGCGTACTGCCTGGTTTTTGGCACTGACATTGTTATTGGTATTAGTTTGGTCGATTGCGGGAAGGCTAGATATTCATGCATCAGCAAATGGGAAAGTGATTGTTGCTGAACATTCCAAAATTATCCAGTCACTTGAGCCTGGTGTTGTGGTGGCAATCAATGTTCATGATGGTGACAGGGTGGTTGCCGGTCAGGTGCTGTTAGAACTCAACCCCATTGGGGTCGATGCTGAAGTTAATAATATCAACCAACAATTAATGCACCGTTCGCTGGAGGCCGCGCGAATGTCGGCGCTGCTCACTGATGCCCCTCTGACGAATTTCATCTATCCCGATAATAGCCCTGAGAATTTAGTCATGACAGCTAAATCCCTGTTGACGAAAGAATATGATGAAGTTAACGCCGAGCTGGCACGTCAAGACAGCGAGCGAGCCGTTAATCAGGCTTATATTCAGGCCGGAAGTACCAATATTACTCATCACCAGGCTTTGATGAAAAATATTCATCAAAGATTGCAGGCACTACAAACTCTGGTGAAATCCAAGGCAATTGCTGAAGCTGAGGTATTGATACAAGAACGGGAGTGGTTAAATGCGCGCGCGGAGGGCAATCGTTTAGAGAGTGAGCAAGCTGTTCTGCGCGCTAAAATGCGCAACCTTGCGCAAGTCCGATTGCACTATTTAGCTGAGAAGAAACGAAGTTATCAGGAGCAGTTGAATAAGGCTCACGAAGTTATCAACCAACTAAAGCAAGAGTTGGTTAAGTTAACGGAAAAACAGCGGCAACAAACTTTACGTGCACCCGTCGACGGTGTGATACAGCAATCCTCAGTACATACACTGGGCGGTGTCGTCACCAGTGCTCAACCGCTTATGGTCTTGGTTCCGGAAAGTCACCAGCTAGAACTGGATGTGATGATCCTCAATAAAGATATCGGTTTTGTTCTACCGGGTCAGGCGGTGGAAGTCAAAATAGACAGCTTCCCCTATACCCGATTCGGTACCCTCTCTGGTGAAGTCAAACATATTTCCCTCGATGCCATGGAAGATCAACAGCAAGGCTTGGTGTTTCCGGCACGCATTCGACTCGACAGCGACACACTGACCGTCGAGGGGAAACCGGTGCGTTTATCAGCAGGTATGTCTGTCAGCGCAGAGATTAAGACCGGCCGTCGGCGGGTTATCGATTACTTACTCAGCCCGTTGCAGCAGTACCAATCCGAAGCCATGAGGGAGCGTTGATAATGATGAATTCAACCACGACTCAGGTTAATCAACCGTTGGCGGCGCTGGCCCGTGCTGCGGCCTGTTTTGATTTGGCTGTTGAATCTTCACACTTGGCACATAAGGTCGGATTAGCGCCTCAAGATATCGATAATATTACTCTATGTCGCTGTGCTAATTGGATTGGTTTGCGGGCCAGGGCGGTGAACTATCCCATTTCACGTCTGGACAATCTGACGCTGCCACTGCTATTCAGTTGTGATACTCAGTGGTACGTGTTATTGGCCCTTAATGAACAAGAGGCGAGCATTTATTGTTATGCCGATAGTCAGCAACAACATCTACAAAAACAGATAAGCCGGCAGGAACTCGCCAGCTTGTGGTGTGGCGAGGCCATATTATTGGCAAAAGCTGAGCTGCATGAGCAAAAGAAAATACCCTTTGGCTTTAGCTGGTTTATTCCGGTTATCACCAAATACCGCCTCCAGTTGCGCAATATCATTTTGGTTTCATTGCTATTGCAGGGGATTTTGCTGGTGACGCCGATGCTATTTGAAACGGTTATCGACAAAGTTCTGGTGAGTCGCGGGATGGGCAGCCTTATGGTGCTGGGAATTGCCATGATTGCGCTGGCGATTGTGGAACCCTGCTATACCTTTTTACGCGGGTGGTTGTTTTCACATTTATCCAGCCGAGTGGGGGCCGAACTTAATACCGGGCTTTATCGCCATTTAATGGGGTTGCCACTGGGTTACTTCGCTTCACAACAAACCGGACAAACCATCGCTAAAGTGCGAGAAATGGAGCAAATTCGCAGCTTTCTAACCGGTTCTGCTTTAACCATGCTACTGGATTTGGTTTTTGTCAGCACTTTTATCGCAGTGATGTTTTGCTATAGCCAACCACTGACATGGATAGTCTTGTTCTCTCTGGTTTGTTATCTGCTGTTTTGGTGGGCTGCGGGCGGAATGCTACGTAAGCGGGTGGAGCGCCAATATGAAACCAGTGCACAGAATACGGCATTTCTCACCGAAGCGATTAGTGGATTGGAAACTATCAAGACATCTGCCACCGAAAACCAGTTTAATCGGAGTTGGCGGCATTCATTGGCAAACTATGTCCGTGCCTCATTTGCTTGTGCCAGAGCTGCCAATATTGCTGAGCAAGGTATCAGTTTAATTAATAAAGTGACTTCGGCAATTTTATTGTGGGTTGGTGTCACGTTGGTATTGGACGGAGAGCTTAGCCCCGGCCAGTTTATCGCGTTTACGTTATTTTCGGGTTATGTCACTCAGCCTATCTTGCGTTTGGCGCAAATCTGGCAAGATTTTCAGCATACGCAGGTGGCGCTAAAACGCATTGGTACCATTCTGGATTATCCCACTGAACCGGGCAGCGCTGGGTTGTTATCGAGTTCGAATAGCCCAGGGGGGCTGGCTTTTAAACAGGTACGTTTCCGTTATCGACCCGATACCGCCGAAGTGATACAAAACCTTAATTTAGATATTGCTGGTGGTGAGTTTGTCGGTATTACCGGTCCATCTGGTTGTGGAAAGTCCACATTAACCAAGCTACTCCAACGATTATATACGCCACAACATGGGCAAATTTTGGTCGACGGGCAGGATTTGGCTATTACGGATGCCACCACATTGCGCTGTCAGATGAGTGTGGTGTTGCAGGAGAGCGTACTATTTTCTGGCTCGATACGTGACAACATATGCCAGTGTCGGCCAAACGCTGATGATGCTCATGTTGAGCATATTGCTCGATTAGCTGGCGCACATGACTTTATTGCTGCACTAGCACAGGGTTATCAAACGCCCGTTGGCGAACGCGGCAGTTTGTTATCGGGAGGGCAGCGGCAGCGAGTTGCATTGGCGAGAGCACTGATGGCGGATCCCAAAATACTGATTCTTGATGAAGCAACCAGTGCGCTGGATTATGAGTCTGAGGCGGCGATTATGCGCCAGTTGCCGGAAATCACGCGTAATCGCACAGTAATCTGCATTGCACATCGTTTAAACACCTTGCGTCAATGTCATCGTATTTTGGTGTTAAAAGAGGGGCAAGTATTAGAGCAGGGTAACCATCAAGAGTTGTTGGATAAATCTGGCACCTATGCACGCCTGTGGCGATTACAGACCGAGTAAAGAAAGGGGGTTTTAATGACAAGGTGCCCGTATCGGTGAAAACAGGCAGATCGTAAAGACGCCGTACTTCTTTTGTTAAAACAAGCATCCTTGTAGGCTCGAACCGCGCCTTCCTTGGCGCGGACGCTTTACTCTTCTACCTGCCTTCACCTTGCAAGATCGAGTTGTCGAGGTGTGTCAGCAGTCTAAAGGGGGGAACCCCCTTTATCGTGATGTACGGATATGCCTGACTCAGCGATTCAGATGGTAATAGACTTCATTCCAGCGAATTTCATTTTTGAATGCTGGCAATGTGGTGTCGTTATCAATAAGCAGGAATTCAATGCCGTGCATTTCAGCATACAAACGCAACTCATCCACGCCAATAGCTTGTGAGAACACGGTATGGTGCGCACCACCCGCGATAATCCATGCCTCGGCGGCGGTTGCCAGTGAAGGCTGAGCTTGCCAAATAGCGCGCGCTACCGGTAGTTTTGGTAACGGATGCGGTTGCTCGACGGTATCAACCACATTGACCAACAAGCGGAAGCGATTACCCATATCGATTAAGCTGGCATTCAGTGCCGGGCCTGCCGGAGTCGAGAAGATCAACCGGGCGGGATCGGCTTTACCACCAATACCTAAATGCTGCACATCCAACAGTGGTTTTTCTTCTTTGGCGATAGATGGGCACACTTCCAGCATATGGGAACCCACCACCAGATCATTACCTGGCTGGAAGTTATAGGTGTAATCCTCCATAAAGGAGGTGCCGCCTTTTAGGCCGGTACCCATGACTTTCAGAATGCGTAATAATGCAGCGGTTTTCCAATCACCTTCGCCACCAAAACCGTAACCTTGTTGCATCAGGCGTTGAACCGCCAAGCCCGGTAACTGTTTTAATCCATATAGATTTTCAAAGTTAGTGGTGAAAGCCTTAAAACCACCTTGTTCCAGAAAACGCTTCATACCCAATTCAATACGCGCGGCATCCAGTAGGTTTTCGCGTTTATTGCCATTCAGTTGCACCGCATCTGTCAGCCGGTAAGTGGCTTCATATTCTTCAACCAAGGCATCAATCTCACCTTTGCTGACCGCATCCACCACGGTGACTAAATCACCGATGCCATAGGCATTCACCGAGTAACCAAACTGGATTTGTGCTGCAACTTTATCCCCTTCAGTTACTGCGACTTCGCGCATATTATCACCGAAACGGGCAACTTTCAGTTGTTGGCTTTCCTGTTTGGCTGCCGCAACGCGCATCCACTGGCCAATCCGCTGATGAGCTTCTTTATCTTGCCAATGACCGGTGATAACACTGTGTTGCTGGCGCATACGTGCGCCGATAAAACCAAACTCACGACCACCATGAGCAGTTTGGTTCAAGTTCATAAAGTCCATATCCATGGTTTCCCATGGGATTTGAGCATTAAACTGAGTATGGAATTGCAGCAACGGTTTATTCAGAATGCTCAGGCCACCAATCCACATTTTGGCCGGTGAGAAGGTATGTAGCCAGGTCATGACGCCAATACAGGCGGTATCGTAGTTGGCCTCACGACACAACGCGGTAATTTCATCTGGCGTGGTCACCAAAGGTTTAAGCACCAGTTTGACCGGCAAGCCCGCTTCACTATTGAGGCTATTGACGACATGATGGGCATTATCCATAACTTGTTGCAGGGTTTTAGGGCCATACAGGTTTTGACTGCCTATCACAAACCACACTTCTGATTGCTTGAATACGTCCATCGGATACTCCATTTAATCAATTTTTATACAGCATAAAGTTATAAATCAGCCGGTTAATCACGCTTCGGTTACCGGTGCGTAGTGTGGCTCAGCGGATAGACACCACTGTTGATAGCGTTGATAAAGCTGTTGATAGCGGGCAACTTGTGCTG
>NZ_JBLWEX010000071.1:0-9486 GCF_048323875.1 Yersinia sp. LJYL362 | reverse complement strand
AGGGATTTAAAATCCCTCGGCTTATGGCTGTGCGGGTTCAAGTCCCGCCCCGGGCACCATGGAAACAAATCTAAGTAAAACAAAGTAGTATGAGTATGTCGTTAACCGCCGAGAGGCGGTTTTTTTGTTTTTGGCGATCACCAAAAATTGAAAAGTGGCGACAAAATGGCGACACCTTGGCGGCGAAGCTTTTTTGAGCAGGGTAGTTTGGCAGTGATTTGGGCGAAAAAAATCCCGCAAAAGCGGGATTAGGGCAGGGTAGATAAATTTATTTTAAGCCGTCAGAACATCACCACCTGACCGCCAGTTTGTGGGTGAGGCATTACCGGGTTAATCTCACCTGGCTTTGATATTGAACGCATAAAACTTTCCATCGTCACAAAGGTATGGCCGCAATTCACATTGATGCATTGGTGATAGCGCTCTTTGGTTTCGGTGGTGATTTGGCTACTACTGCGGGTATGGGCTGCGCTGTGGCATAAAGGACAATTGAACATGATCCGGACTCCGGCATCATCCCGACTAGGGTCGGTGTTAATGATAATTATGCGCGATTATTGATTAAAAATCATCATTCCATATCCAAATCATCTATTTTCACCTCTAATTCCAGCGCGGTAGTAAAACCGCTGTCACTCACGGAATGGGTCACCGTGACCAACGTCCAGTCAGCTTCATCAATCTGCTTTTTGAATCCGGTCACTTTAATCGGCACTTCGGGATAGAGATCTGCGCGGCCTTTGGCGAGCTGGATAGAGAATTTTGCCGCGCCCCGTTGTAGCCGTTCCCAATTCGATTTAGCCGCCCGCTGCGCATTGTGTTTGCTGGCATAAGTGGTGCGTAAAGTCAGCACATTTTCATCCGTACCAATCAGATATTCGCCCTGTTTCTCTTCTGGCTGCTTGGGCTTGGCGGTACTGGTCGCCTTACGTTTACGCTTTCGTTTTACCTTAACTACCGGATTTTCGGTGGTGCGGGTATTCAGCCAGTTTGCCACCACACCGGTATAAGCGCCCCGGTCAGCCATACTAAATTGATGGCCGTCACCCAGGCTGCGAATAATAGTCATCACCGGAATCGGTTTACCGCTGGCGGTTTTCGCCTGGCCTTGCCGAATAAATAACAGATTGCCATTTTTTACGGCAGCTATAGCGCCATATTGTTTCGCCAGTCGGGTAATAAAGTTGCCGTCTGATTCGTTGGTTTGGTCTATATGGTCAACCGCCAAATCAGCCATGGATTTATTTAACGTTGGGTTGAGTTTATTGCGCTCGGCGACGGTTTTAATTATCCCGCCAATAGTGGTCTTATGGTAAGACTGATCACGGCGAATATTGAGCGTTTCACGAAAATCCGCACTGCGGGCGCGAATAGTCAGCTTATCCGGTGCGCCGCTATGCTCTATTTCATCCACGGTAAAGGTGCCTTTATCAATCAGCGCCGCCCCTTGCCAACCTAACGCAACGGCTATTTTTGCCCCGCGACGGGGCAGCACTAATTTACCGTCTGAATCATCCAGTTCAATATCAAGCTGATCCGCTTCAAAGCCACGGTTATCGGTTAAGGTTAACGACATCAACCGCTTTTTAATGCCGCCACTTTTATCAATGCCATCCACGGTAATTGAATAATCCGGCGCGTTATGGCCGTTATTTAACCGGCTATCTATCATCGTCATGATAATAATCCGCTGGCGGCATCAGAGACTTGAGAGGCAATATCGTCAAATTGCTGGGATAAATCACCAAACATCTCTTTTAATGACTCATCGGTGCGTTTTAATGTCAGCGTAAATTCAATTTTACGCGCCGAGCCATCACTGAAAAAGATACTTTTGGTACGGCTCAGACTCTCAATCACAAACATGCCATGGATCGCGCCGTTTCCCTCAATCAGTGACCAGGCCTTGCCGGTTTCCGCCATCAGTTGCAGTGCCATCAACGAGACTTTTCCGCCGGTCAATTCAGGGTATAACACGCCGGATAGCGTAATAGATTCTTCATCTGGCCCTAAAAATTGACTCACTGGCCGCTTGCCAATACGCGTATTGGACGGGTGACGCCATGCCATTTGATGCTGAAAATCTTGATAGGGGACGGTTTGCAGCATAAAAACAAACATCCCTAGTGCCATCATCATGCTAGTGCTCCTTAATAATCATCATGGTCTTGATAGCTACGGTTTGATTTGCTTTGTGTCTGGCGCTGATGGCCCGCCAGCTGGCGGGCTACCTCGCGGGCAATATCCTGTGCATCATGCTGTGGCAACGGGTAAATATTGATAATTGGCGCGGCATGGCTGGTTTGATTTTGCTGTGGGTTGCTGATCTGGCCGCTGCGATATTGTGACGCGGGCAAACTGTAGGGGTGTAGCGGTGCGGCGGCTGCCTGATAGCCACTGAATAACATGGAAGCGGCAACCGCCATCGCGGCAGTATTGCGGCGGCCGGTGACGTGCGCCGGGCCGTTAATAATCTCCGGGCCATGCTCACCGACTACACCAAATTTACCTAACGGGATAGTGCCGCCGTTATCATATTCACCGGTATATTTCGCGGCGATATCAGCGGCACTGTTGCCCTTTGGCGCGGGCTTCCAGGTAATGCCGTAGTTGCCAGCGGCAGCGGCGATGGCCGGATTAGCTTGCGCCAGTTCGCGGGTTTTCTCGGAGCGCTGCTTCACCTCATCCAGCTTTTCCAATACCCACTTAATGGATGAAATCAGCGCCTTGAGGGGGGTCATTGCCAGATCAATGCCATCAGCCAGAAACTGACCAAAAGACTTACCGGCATTGGCGGCGCTGTTTAAATCGGCGGTGGTTGACTGCACCGGCTCCAGTAACTTTTTAAACCAGCTCCACACGTTTTTAACCGCATCACCAATCCAATCAAACACCGGCCCCAACGGTTTCAACGCCTCTCTAATCGGTGCGGCGGCTTGCATAAAACCCTCCACCACGCCACCGAGAAATGCCTTAATCGGCTGCCAATACTTGTAAATAAGCAAGCCAGCGCCAACGATAGCGGCACCAATCAGGCCAATCGGGCTGATTAATATCCCGAACATGCTCCCTAAGCCGCCAAGGGCAAAACGCAGGAATTTAAGCGGGGATTTAGCCAGCCAGCTAACGGCATTGCCCAACATTTTAAAACCGCTGATACCGGATTTAACCGGTGAACGCACCACATTAACCAGCCCACTCCCCAATCCCTTAAGGGTAGCAATCGCCGACTGACCGCCATTTTTAGACAGGGTAAGCAGTGAGCGGCTAAAGTTGCCGATCTGTTGGGTGGTGATGGGTGTGGTGCTCGCCAGTTTGGACATGCCAAACGACAGGCGCGGCAGTAAACGGATACCTAATACCGAGGTGGTGAAACGCAGTAGCGCGAACGGCCCCAAAATACCCACGACGGCAATCGCCAGTGCGCCAAATGCGGCGGTGGCAATGGCGATAGCGGCACCCACTTGCACAATGCCAAGGCTGATTTTTGGGTGGGCTTTGAGGAACTCGGCCACGCCATGCATAAATTCAGTAATGCTTTTGGCTGTTGACCTGAGCCATGCGTCATTTTTCTCAAACAGTTCAACGCTGACGTTTTCCAAGGCGGTATGAATGATGGTCATGTCGCCTTTTAAGTTGTCCAGCTTGGTCGCTGCCACGCGGGCCGCCTCGCCGTCATACTCACCGGGCTGACCGCGCATTTTATCTAACGAGCCATTACCGGCAGCATGCATCAGCACGCCAAAACCGGTAACAGCATACTGTCCGGCGATACTTTTAAAGATAGCCCCACGCTCAACGTTACCCATCTTGGCGGTTTTCTCATTGATATCTTTTAGAATATCAACCAGATCACGCATGTTTCCGTTTTTATCGGCAGTCTTGACGCCTAAATCTTTAACGGTACTGGAGCCACCAATGCGGCTTAAGATGCTACGCATGGTGGTACCGGCCTGGCTACCCTGAATACCGGCGCTGCCCAGCATGGCGGTAGACGCCGCAACAGTTTCCAGACTTTGACCGTATTCGCGCCCAACGCCACCGGAATACTTCATTGACTCACCCAGCATCGGGATATCCACGTTATTACGAGTGAATAACGCGGTGAGCACATCGGCTACATGATCCATTTTCTCCGCCGGAATACCCATGGCGGTTTGAATATTGGATGCGATATCGGCGGTGGTACCCAAATCGATATCACCGGCCGCTGCTAGATTCAGCATACCCGGCATCGCCCCAACAACCTGTTTAGGGCTGTAACCGGTGCGACCAAGATAATATTGACCCTCGGCGACTTGCAGATCGGTAAATTTAGAGGACAGCGGCAAGGTACGGGCCTGATGGCGCATCGCTTGCATTTCAGGCGAGTTTTTATCTTTAATGCGGGTTACCGCCTGAGTGCCGCTCATCATGGCGTCAAATTCATAGCCGACATGCAAGGCGTTCTCAATTCCTCGCCCCATGGCGCGGCCAGTAGATAGCGAGGTGTAGCCGGCAATGGCTTTGCGCTGATTGCTGTTATCAAAGCGGTTACGAGCAGCGCTAAGGCGCTGTTGTTGCTGGGCTTGCTGTTCTAACCGGCGCTGATGTGCGGTCAGCACGGCGGTGGTGCTGGTGATATTGGCTTTAAGGGATCGCTGAGCCTGACCTAATCGATTGGTGGCAATACCGCTGCTTTGCAGTGCGGTGCGCTGGGTATGCAGCGCGGTGCGTAAGTCATGGTATTTTTGTTTTAGTTTCGCAGCCTCTTCACTGGCGCGTTTAAACTCTCTGGCCTGTTTCGCGGTCGGTGCGGCACTGTTTTTTAACTCGGTAGCAAGCTGACGCGCTTTATCACGGGCGGCGGCCAGCGCCTGAGCGGCACCATTAATCGCCGCTTTATTCTTGCGAAAACCCTCAATGTTAGCCGCCTGGCTATTGAGTTGCTTAAGCTCTTGTTTGGAATTTTTAATCGATGCGGCCAGCATCTTATTGCTGGCCAACATAGATTTAAATGGCTTGGTAACTTTATCAATGGCGCTTAAAGAAACCTGCAAGCGGAGGTTCTTGTCACTCATCACTGCCCCCGTTACGGATAATGGCTTTATGTCGCCATGCTAAAAGCTCACCAATGGTCATGGGATCGGTAGCTGATGGCGGCCAATGGAATACCACCGCGATATCAGCAACTAAATCGTCAACCGTTAAGCACTCAGGTAGTCTGACTTGACCGAGTTCGGCAAGAAAAAAAGCGCCAGCGCCTGAGACAGCGCGTAGATATCAGCTGGATCAAGATTGCTGATTTCTGGCACGGTCAGATTGGGGGTAGTGATACGCGGTAGCACTCGTATCAGCGCGTCAACATCAGTATCTAACAGCGCTTGCAACTTGGCCCCGCGTAATGCGCCAGCGGTGGGTTTATTCACCGTGACTTCGGTGATGGTGGTATTCCCCCGGACAATAGGCACATCCAGCGTGATTACATTAAATTGGGGTTCAGTCGTGTCTTTTTTCATAATAATTATCCGATTAAAAGTTAGGAGGTTAACCCGCGAGTGCGACGGGGCGACTGTTCCTACGGGCGCTCCGGCGGCCTAAGCCGCTACGACCCGAACGGAACATTTCCCCATCGATTGGGCTATCGCGATTCGTCATCCACTCTCTGATGGGGCGATGTTACAAACCAATATTGCGGCGGTGGGCTTCCAGCATATCGACGCCATTGACCATTTCGACCATATTCACAATATCGACCTCGATCAGCACTTCGCCGTCCCTGGTCAATTTGTAGTAGGTGTTTTTGGTGGAAATCTTGGTGGTGGTGTTATCACCTTGCTTGCTGTCGCCGCCGTCAATTTCCTCATGGCGGCCGCGCATCACAATTTCTACCGCGTGGGTTTCGCCGGTATCGTCGCGCTGATAGGAACCCGCAAAGCGCAGTAACACACCATCAACTTTAGTTACCCCCCATTGCTTGTAAATCTCGGACTCAATGCCGCCTAACGTCCAGTCAACGTCTAGTGCGCCATCAGCCAGCCCCAAATCGACCTTAGCGCTGCCGTTCATGCCGCCACCGCGAAACTCTTCAAATTTGCGGTTTAATTTTGGCAAGGTGATGGACTCAACCACCCCTTGATAGCTGTTCCCGTCATTGAATACATTCAGGAACTTAAGTTTGCGTGGTAATGCCATAATTAAGCTCCTTAGCTATTAACGGCGGCGGCGAAATTAGCCAGATAACGGTCAGTAATGCGTTGGCGCAGGGTTAGATCTTCCAGCGGCGGTACCGGTGTATAGTCGTAATCAATAAACAGGCGGCCCGCTTTGAGGGTCTCTTTATCGTTCACGCTGTCGTCATACCAACAATCACCATCAATCAGATAGCCCAATGATTTCAGCTCGCGCATTTTGGCGCGAATACCCTCAATAATGTCTTTTGCCAGTGACGGAGAGAGCGGCTTATCGTTAGCCCACATATGGGCCTCGGCCATGGTGTCAGCTAACACTTGAGCGGTGCGGGTGTAGTTCTCAAAGGCAAATAGCGGATCATCAGAACAAGAACGGGAACCCCAAAAACGGTAACCGTCTTTACGGATCAGAGTGGTAATGTCTTTGCTGTTGAGCAAGTTGGCATCGGTAGCCGTGGATTGCAGATCCCAGAACACATCCGCGCTAATACCTGTCACACCATTCACGCCCACGTTAGACAGGGATTTATGCCAGCCAACATCATTATCAATCTTGGCACGCAAACCCAAGGCGCGGGCCGTGGCGTAAGCGGTAGTTTCGGCATTGGTGACCGTATCCCAACTGAGGAAATCCGGCCAAATTACCATCGCTTCCCGCTGGCTGAAATTATCGCGGTAGATAATGGCTTCTTCTTTGGTTTTGCAACCATAGGCACTGATATAAGCAAAGGCTCGTAGGCTCTGAGCAATAACAAGCAGTTCAGTGGCAACTGCTTTGGTGTCATGACCGGGCACCCCCAAGATGCGCGGTTTGACGTCAAACTTACCTTGGGCGGCTAACAGCGCTTTCATGCCGGTATAACGGCCATCGGGTGTTATTCCGCCAATAATATTGGAGGTGGTTTCAGCATCGGTTTCACCCTGTGCCACACGGACAACGACGGTGAGTGGCTTGGTTTGATCGCTGATAGCATCCAGTGAATGGGCCAAGGTGCCGGTTTCGGCGGCCAGCACATCGGTGAGTAATACCGGGGTATTGAGTGGAAACAGGGTGGCGTCAGCATCATCGGAGGTACAGACCATCCCGACTACCGCCGTACTGACAGTGCGGATCGGGCGAGTGCCTTCGCTAATTTCAATGACGCGAACACCGTGGTGGTAATCGGTTGCAGACATGCGGTTTTCTCCGGTTAAGCGTTCATTCGCTATGATGCCGGATAATTACGCGCGGGGCAGGTGATGGGGGTTGTGTGAGGGATGGCACAAAGAACCAGATATGCAGATCAGCGATCTTCTCCGTATGAAAACCGACTACATCACGAATATGAGTACTATGCAGTGTTTCGTGTTGTAGCCGGTTTTTGCAGTATAACCTTTATATCTCATTGTATTTACGGATCAACTCCTACAAATTCAAGATTATTGTGGATAGGCTCACCGTCAATAAATCTATTTCAGTGGTGACCTATCTATTGTGTTAGAGGGCGAACGCTAATTCTAGCGGCTCCTCGCTATCCCGCAGATAAGTGCTGCGTAACGCATCAATTTGTTGCCACAAAATAAACGAAAGAATCTCTTTAGCATCGGCCCGATCAACGGAAATGATGGCGTAAATCAACGTACGGCAGTGATCGATAAGTTCTTCTACTTCGCAGGGGGTGTCATCGTACATAGCGCACCTCCGGCAGCAGAGGGTCAGATGAAGCAACAGGTGTGGGAATAACAATGATATTGCTGGTAAATAATGATAGGCATTTAGTCGTCAAATCCATGATGACTACCTCTCTGTATGAGTTTTTAAACTCACCACCTTGAGGTTCCAATCTCTTTATGGGTGGTGAACTGGGCAGGGTTGGAACTACCGGTCAACAGAGAATCCGGCGCATCTTGCGATGCCCCTGCCCAGCTCACCATTGTTTTACAGATGTAGCCGTGCCTGCACATAATAACCGACTAGGCAGTCATGCGCCCTGTTGAAAACGGGGTTCCAAACCCGACAGCGGATTTTGCCGCTGCGGCGTGACTATAGCCCAGCGAAGTTCTACCGTGCAATCAGCTAACATCACTTTAGGACAAACATTTTTTGTGGAAAAATAGAGGGTTATCGTGGTGATGCGTTAAAGAATGGATGAGGCAACAAAGAGTAAGCAATAAAAAGGGAAAGGAGTGATAAACAGCGCAAACAGACGACGTTTAAGGCAACATCGCCTGTTAAAAGTAGGGGTTTAGCTAGCAACTTAATGGCAAATTTGTGCCAGTTCTTTATCGCTTAGACCGGTCATTTTCATTACTGTGGCACGGTCAAGACCATTGGCAAACATAGTTCGGGCAACTTCCAACTTACCTTTCTTTAGCCCGTTAGCCTCGCCTCTAGCTTCACCTCTAGCTTCACCTCTAGCCTCGCCTCTGGCTTCGCCTTTTTGTTCCAGTTTTTGTGCAATTGTCATCAGTGACTCCTCGTGCTGCGGTAAGCGGTTGGCCAGGCTGCGGAGGAACGCTTCTGGGTCTGCCGTATCACCAACCTGTATGATGTAATTTATCGCCGCTTTTAGTTGATCTTCTGTAGTGTAACCACTTGCTATCACCATGACCAGTTGATCCGATAATTCAGATAACTCACGCTGGCGAATATGTTTTTGCAACAGTTCCAGCAGAGCAATGCGTCGATGGGTCATGATTTCGTTATCGGGGATTACCGTCACATCGATCAGCGGGAAGTCACGACTGTACAACCTCCCGGCGAGTGCGGGTTGGTTAAAGGCATGCAGCCAGCTCATGGGATACGGGTACGGTGTGACCATACCATGATAGAACAACATGGGAATGACCAGCGGCAACTGGTCGTTCCCCGCTTCCAAGTGGCTCTGCATGGCGGCAATAGCGTAGCGCATCATGCGAAAAGCCATATGTTTATCAGGGGAACTTTGATGTTCAATGAGAGCGTAAACATAACTGTCCCCCGCAGTCGTTTTGAGCGAGTAGAGCACGTCCGAGTAGCAAGCGCGCAGGTTGTTTTCAATAAAACTGCCCGATTCCAGCCGTAAGGTGCTCAGGTCACAAAGTTGTCGCAATTCAGGCGGTAAATGGAACTCCAGCAGGTCACACGCCGTCGCGGGCTGGGTCATAAAATTCTTAAAAAGTGCATCATGGGGTGTAGGGGTCGTTTTCATCGGGCGATAATAGTCATGGGGATCAGTGTGAGCAATCACTCCGCACCACTTTAGGACAAACATTTTTTCTATTTAAAATAATGAGTTATCGATATGAATAAGAGAGGAAAAACAATCACAGTGCGGAATAAATAGGGTGCGAAAAA
>NZ_JBLWEX010000070.1:0-9451 GCF_048323875.1 Yersinia sp. LJYL362 | reverse complement strand
TTGCAGGTGGAATAGGCCAACAACGGCGGTAAGTAGACCGTTTATAGCGGAGAAAGGCAAGTCG
Source organism: Yersinia sp. LJYL362 (assembly GCF_048323875.1). NCBI lineage: Bacteria > Pseudomonadati > Pseudomonadota > Gammaproteobacteria > Enterobacterales > Yersiniaceae > Yersinia > Yersinia sp. LJYL362. The sequence goes on along the minus strand of NZ_JBLWEX010000070.1, from coordinate 9,387 downwards.
GGATCACAAAAGCAGAGTCTTCATCCATACAATATTTAAAAAGCAGTTAATCATGCCAGATTTCGAGAAATACACATCATATGATTTGTATCATTTATATCCAACCGTTAACAGATTACGGCAGATACACGCTAATAATCCGCCAAATTAATAGGTAAAACCCAACTCTTTTCGAGTGTGATTCAGGATCTCAGGGGGCAAGGGCAAATAGCCGTCATGAGTCACGCGCTTTTGCCCTTCTGGTGACAAAACGCGCTCAAGAAAGGCCGCAGTCAACGGCTCCAACGGCTTGCCCGGTGCTTTATTGATATAAATATACAGATAGCGAGATAGGGGGTAGCGGCCATCTTTAACATTCTCAGCCGTTGGCATCACATAATCCTGGTCGTTCGCCGACAAAGACAATGGCTTAACACCACTGTTTCGAAAACCAATGCTGGCGTAACCCATACCATTCAGTGAACCAGCGACAGCTTGCACCACGGAAGCTGACCCAGGCAATTCATTGATATTATTTGAAAAATCACCACCACACAGTACCAGTTGTTTGAAAAAGCCATAGGTACCGGAGGCAGAATTTCGGCTATAGCGTTGTATCGAGCGTTCAGCCCAGCGCCCTTTTAGCCCAAGTTCGCCAAAACGTTGGATGCGATGAGATTCCCCGCAGCGACGATTTTGCGAAAATACAGCATCAAGCTGAGATAAGGTGAGTTTATCCAGTGGATTATCCTGATGGACAAAAACCACCAATGCATCCACTGCGACAGGAATAGCAAGTGGTGGATAGCCATAACGTTCAGTAAATGCCGTGATTTCAGCCGCTTTCATTGGCCGGCTCATCGGGCCGAGTTGAGCGGCCCCTGCTGCCAGTGCCGCGGGAGCGGTTGAGGAACCTGCCGCCTGTATTTGCAAATTAACGCCGGGGTAATGATGATTGAAATCATCAGCCCATAAAGACATCAAGTTAGCTAAAGTGTCAGAACCGACACTGGAAAGATTACCAGACAGAGTATCTGGCTTTGGCGCATCGACCACTGTGGCTGGCGATACCGCGACAGGGAGTGCCAGGACGCCGCAGCTAAACCCTAGCAGAGCATGCAACAGCGCCAGTTTTCCCCATCTCATCAGTTTGATATCCATACAGTCTTAGGATTTGACTGCATTCTCGGTTAAAACCGTCGGAACAATCAACCGATTCGGTAAGGTAAAGATAAATCTCGTCCCCAGACCGATTTCACTCATCACATCCAAACGCGCATCGTGATGGCTCAAAGCATGCTTCACAATTGCCAACCCCAAGCCACTACCCCCGGTTTGTCGTGAGCGGGCTTTGTCCACCCGATAGAAGCGCTCGGTCAGGCGTGGCACATGTTCAGGGCCAATACCCGGTCCATTGTCACTCACCTGAAATTGTGCCCCTTGAGGTGTTCGCTGCCAGCACACCTCAATTTTGGTGCCATCAGGGGTGTGATTGACTGCATTATAAACCAGATTGGAAACCGCACTGCGCAGTTGATCTTCGTTACCGAATACCTTCAATTGCTCATTAATTCGGAAGGTGATCTCATGACGCCCATTACTCAGCGCTTGCACTTCGTGTTGTAGCATTTTCAGCATGCGCGGAATATCGACCTGCTCATTCATATCCACATTAGGTGCTGCTTCAATTCGCGATAACGTCAATAATTGTTTTACCAGCCCATCCATGCGCTTGGTCTGTTCTTGCATCGTCCCTAGCGCTTTATCTCGTAATGGCCCGACCAACTCTTGGTCGTGCATCATTTCCAGATATCCCTGTAACACCGTCAAGGGAGTGCGCAGTTCGTGGCTCACATTGGCAAAGAAATTACGCCGCGCCCCTTCCAACTGACGCATTTGGGTAACATCACGAGCCACCATAAGCAATTGCCCTTCTGAATAAGGCATCACACGGAACTCAACGTAATAACCATTATTGAGTTGCAGGGTCAATGGGCGGGAAAATTCTTGTTGTTGCAAATATTGACTAAATTCGGGATAACGCAGCAAGTTGAGAATATGTTGGCCGTTATCCTCCGGCCAACGGAAGCCGAGTAATTGCTGAGCCAAACCATTACACCAGAAAATATTGCCATCAATGGTCGTCATAACCACCGCATCAGGTAAAGACTCAGCACCACTGCGGAAGCGTTTGATAAGTAAAGCCAACTCACGACGCCGGCGGCGATTTCGCAGTTGCATCTGGTACAAGCCGTAAAATAAAGGCTCCCAACTCCAACGCCCTGAAGGTGGCGTCATGCTGCGGTCTAACCACAGCCAGTGTGACAACTTGAGTTGGTTATAGAAATTCCACACCAGCGCCGCAATAACCGAGACTAATAATAGCCAGGGAAGGTACCCGATAAAGGCACCTAACAGTAATGCGGGCAGACAAAAAAGAGCCAGCTCTAAAGCCAGCGTTTTCCATGATAAACGTTCTAACACAACGAATTCTCCGGCACTGAAAACTCAGTAGCGCGTTGAGAAACGGTATCCGGTTCCCCGGACAGTTTGTACCATTCTGTCATGGCCATCAATTTCCAGCGCCTTACGTAGCCGACGAATATGCACGTCAACGGTGCGATCTTCTACATAAACGTTAGTGCCCCAAACATAATTAAGCAACTGTTCACGGCTGTAAACACGCTCCGGGTGAGTCATGAAAAAATGCAATAATTTAAATTCGGTCGGCCCCATATCCAACGCTTGCTCATTGGCCATAACTCGATGCGAGGAGGGATCAAGGCTCAACCCTTGCATTTCAATCACTTCTTCAACCGCCATTGGCGATATCCGGCGCATAACCGCTTTGATGCGCGCCACCAGCTCTTTGGGTGAAAAAGGCTTGGTAATATAGTCATCCGCACCCACTTCCAAACCACGCACTCTGTCTTCTTCTTCGCCACGCGCTGTCAGCATCATCACCGGAATATCTCGGGTCAGAGCTTCACGTTTCATATGCTTAATAAACTGAATCCCCGAGCCGCCAGGTAACATCCAGTCCAGCAACACTAAATCAGGGTAAGGCTCGGACAAACGAGTTACGGCACTGTCGTAATCCTCGGCTTCTAACGGTTGGTAGCCATTCTGTTCCAACACAAAGCACACCATCTCACGGATTGGTGCTTCATCTTCAACTACCAGTATGCGTCTTGCCATCATCAACCCTGCCAGTAAGTTAGTGGTCACTATTTGATTTCGGAAGTCATTATGCGTCAGTTTTGTGACATTTTTATGAAAAACATCACCCTCTTGCAAGCAATAAGCATAGTGATAAATTTCATGATAAATGCAAAATGCAGCACTCAAGTTTGCGAGGCGTCTCGGAGATTTCCCTCACAGCCTTTTTTTAGCCGCGACATCCAGCAGGCAGCGTTTATAATCAGCGCCATTATCTTTAAACGGCGACCTGCCCGAGCGGGAGATTTATGCGCATTATTCATACCTCTGACTGGCATTTGGGCCAAAATTTCTTTACCAAAAGCCGTGCGGCTGAACATCAGGCATTCCTGCGCTGGCTCATAGAACAGATCAAAGAAAATCAGGTAGATGCGCTGATTGTGGCGGGTGATATTTTTGATACCGGCTCCCCACCCAGCTATGCACGTGAGCTATATAACCGTTTCGTGGTTGAACTACAACCGACGAACTGTCAGTTGGTTGTTCTGGGGGGCAACCATGATTCAGTATCAACGCTGAATGAATCTCGCGGCTTGCTTTCTTATTTGAATACCACAGTCATTTCCTGCGCCAGCAGCAATCTGGAGCAACAGGTTATTATTTTGAAAGACCGCCAAAATCACCCTGCGGCACTGCTGTGCGCGATTCCCTTTTTACGTCCACGGGATCTGGTCACCAGCCAGGCGGGTGAATCCGGTGGACAGAAACAGCTGGCGTTACAGGAAGCAATTGCTGCCCACTATCAGGCGCTCTACCAGCGAGCCATCGAGCTGCGTACCGAGTTAGGCCTGCCCTTGCCGATTATTGCCACCGGGCACCTCACTACGGTGGGTGTCACTGCCTCGGACTCAGTTCGTGATATTTACATCGGCACATTGGATGCTTTCCCAGCCCACGCTTTCCCCCCGGCAGATTATATTGCTCTGGGCCATATTCACCGTGCTCAGCAAGTAGCAAAAACCGAACATATCCGTTATAGCGGCTCGCCAATTGCCCTGAGTTTTGATGAGTTGAGCAAAGAGAAAAGTGTTTATCTGGTGGAGTTTGCCCAGCAGACATTAGCCTCAGTGACCCCAATCTTCATCCCACAATTTCAGCCAATGCAATTAATCAAAGGCGACTTAGCGCAAATTGAGCAACAGTTGACTAAATTTTCCGACCACCAGGGGTTACCGGTGTGGCTGGATATCGAAGTTGCCACACAAGATTATCTCACTGATATTCAAAGACGAATTCAGGCATTAGCCGCAGAACTCCCCGTTGAGGTGGTACTCTTACGCCGCAGTAAAGAACAGCGTAATAACAGTATTGAGCGGCAGGAAAAGGAAACACTCAATGAACTGAGTGTCACTGATGTATTTGAACGCCGGCTGGCGCTAGAGGCGGATTTAGCCGAACCACGCCAAGAGCGCATGCGACAGATGTTTAATCTGGTGGTTGAAGATATCACACAAGGTAAAGATACCGCAGAGGAGCAATCTGCATGAGAATTTTAAGTCTACGGCTGAAAAACATTAATTCTCTACAGGGTGAATGGAAGATAGATTTCACCGCCGAACCTTTTGCCAGCAACGGTTTATTCGCGATAACCGGCCCGACTGGGGCAGGGAAAACCACTCTGCTCGATGCCATTTGTCTCGCGTTATACCACCAGACCCCGCGGTTGAATGTCACCCCCAGCCAAAACGAACTGATGACTCGCCACACGGCGGAGTCACTGGCTGAAGTCGAGTTTGAGGTAAAAGGAACGCGTTATCGTGCTTTCTGGAGCCAACGGCGCGCTAAAAATAGCCCGGAAGGAAATCTGCAAGCGCCTAAAGTTGAGTTGGCGCTATGCGAAAACGGCAAGATTCTGGCCGATAAAGTGCGCGATAAGCTTGATATGGTTGCCGCAATCACCGGGCTGGATTTTGGCCGCTTTACCAAATCGATGATGCTGTCACAGGGGCAATTTGCTGCATTTCTCAATGCTGATGCCAATGATCGCGCGGAATTATTGGAAGAGTTAACCGGCACGGACATCTATGGTCGGTTATCTGAACACGTATTTGAGCAACATAAGCAAGCCAAGATCGCACTAGATGCATTGCATCAACGCGCCAGCGGTATTGAACTGCTAAATGAAGAACAGCGTGCAGATCTGGCGCAACAATTAGAGGTACTCGGTGAACAAGAAAAGCAGCTTGCTTCAGAACAGCGGGTAAATCAAAAGCAAATAAATTGGCTCACCGGATGGCAGCAACAGCAAAAAAATGTGTTGGAATATCAACAGCAGCAGAAAATCATTGAGCAAGAATATCTGCAAGTACAACCCGAACTGCAACGATTGGCCCGTAGTGAACCAGCAGAAAAGTTACGCCCCCTATTACGCGAGTGTTCCCGTAGCCTACGGGATTTGCAGCAGATACAACTGCGCATCACCACACTGACGCAGCAGCAACAGCAACTTCAAACACAACTGACGCCACTAGCTCAGGCGCTGGAGCAAGCCAATCTTGCCCGCCAGCAACACGCAACTCATCAGCATGAGCAAGAAATACTGATCGAGCAAAAAGTCGTTCCGCTGGATAACCTTATTGCTCAGCAGCAACACTCATTAATGCTACTAGGTACGCAACTGGAACAGTTACGCACCAAAAAACAGCAAAGTAAACAGCAACTTGAACTGAATGAACAACAGTCCAAGCTAGCTCACCAGCGCCTGCAACAACTGACTGAGTACACCCAGCAGCATGCCCACCATCAACACTGGGAAAAAAACCTACCTTTGTGGCGTGAGCAGTTCCGCCAATTACAAATGCAGCAACAACAATCAGTTGAAAGCGAACAGCAATTGCAACAGCAGGCCACGTTACTGGCGACCTTACAACAGCAAATTGACACACTGAATGAACAAGATAAACAGCAACAAGCTGCATTAGTACAAGCCCACTCGCAGACCGGTAGTATTCAGCAACAATTGTCAGCACTTGAGCAACAACAGCCCTCCGCGCAGTTACGCCAGCAACTCATCGAGCTACAACAACAACGGCCGGTGCGACAGCAATTAGCGGCATTATCGCCATTGGCGCAGCAAGTTCAGGCGTTGCATGATAAACAGCAACAGCAGTTTGTTGCCCAGCAGCAGCAACTACAATTACTCGAACAACAGCTAGCAGAAAAACGTCAGTTATATAAACAACACAAACAGCATCTGACTGATCTGGAAACTTTGCTGGAACGCGAAAAACAAATCGTCCGGTTAGAGTCTGAAAGAGCCAAACTGCAACCAGGAGAAGCATGCCCATTATGTGGTGCATTGGATCACCCAGCCATTACTGAGTATCAGGCAGTAAAACCCTCAGAAACGGCAGTGCGAGTAGAAGAACTGCGGCTTCAGGTTGAACAACTTTTCACTGCGGGAACTGAATTACGCACTCAGGTCGCAAGCATGCAGCAACAACAGTTGCGTCTGGAGCAAGAGTTACAGCACAGCCAGCAGCAACTGACAGATTATCACCAGCAATGGCATGCACTGACTCAAACATTAACGCTAACATTTGCGTTGAATGAACCTGAGACCTTAATAACCTGGTTGGAACAACAAGAACAATCAGAGCAAACCTGTCAGCTAAAACTGGCGGAATATGAACGATTGAATCAACAATATCAACAAGCTAAAGATATTCTGACTCAAGCAGAACAGCAGCTACAAAAACATCAGCAGCAATTGGCCCTAATTAGTCAGCGCCGACAAGATGCCGAGCAAGCGCACCAAAAGTTGCATGCACAGCATCAACACCAACTGGTTGAATTGGCAAAAACACGCCAAGACTTTAGCCATGCTCTGGCTGAATTATCGCTATCAATGCCTGAAGCAGACCAACAACAGAGCTGGCTGGCACTGCGGGAAGAGGAAAATCAACGCTGGCACCAGTATCAGCAGGAACAACAACAGTTGGCGCTGGGGCAAAAAGCACTGGAAACGCAAATTGAAAATGAACGTCGCCACTTGCAAGAGTGCATTGATCAGTTGTCCATACTCACACAACAATATCAGCAAACTGAGACACTGTTGCAGCAACAAAAGCAACAACGTCAGGCGCTATTTGGTGACCGCAGCGTGGTTGAAGCCCGTCAGTTATTGCGCCAACAACAGAAAAAAGTAGAACTGGCCCAACAAAATACAGCACAAGCCCTGCAACAGGCACAATCTCAACTTAACTTGCTCTCCGGCGAACTGACGGGGCTAGAACAGCAGTGCAAACAAAATCAACAACGAGTCACTACAGCCCAAGCTGAATTACGACAAGCACTGGCAAGTAGTGAATTTGATGATGAGGCAGCCTTAACCGCCGCGCTCCTGAGTGAGGAAGAAAGGCAGCGTTTGCAGCAATTGCAACAGCAACTGAGTGAGCGCCAGCAACAGGCCAATATCCGTCACCAACAAGCCAGTGAAGCATTGGCTCAACTGATACAATCTTGCCCTGATGGCGTCGACCAGACATCTGAGTTGGCGGTATTACAGCGGCAATCAGAACAATTACTGGCTCAACTGAAAGCCAATACCTTACGGCAAGGTGAGTTACGCAATCAGCTAGAAAGCGACATAATTCGCCGCCGCAACCAACATGCACTGTTTGAGCAAATTGAACATAGCCAGCAACAATATGATGACTGGAGCTATCTCAATCACTTAATTGGCTCTAAAGAAGGTGATAAATTCCGCAAGTTTGCCCAAGGCTTGACACTCGATCATTTGGTCTATCTGGCAAACAACCAACTCAGCCGCCTACATGGGCGCTATCAATTGCAGCGTAAAACCAGTGACGCGCTGGAACTACAAGTGGTGGATACCTGGCAAGCGGATGCTATCCGTGACACCCGCACCTTGTCAGGGGGAGAAAGCTTCCTGGTCAGCTTAGCTCTGGCTTTGGCGCTATCAGATCTGGTCAGCCATAAAACCAGTATTGATTCCCTATTTCTCGACGAAGGCTTCGGTACCTTGGATGCGGAGACACTGGATACGGCACTCGATGCCCTGGATAGCCTGAATGCATCGGGCAAAACCATTGGCGTTATTAGCCATGTCGAGGCGATGAAAGACAGAATCCCAGTGCAAATTAAAGTGAAAAAAGTCAACGGATTGGGTGTTAGCCGCTTAGATAACATCTTCCGAGTCAATCAAGACTAAGCATTTAGAGTTGCAGCCACGCAACAAGCGAGCAAATCCCGATGAACTTATTTATAACTAAGATCAACTATAAGTAAGTGATTCGGGTGCACTAGCACAGCTAACAACGCTGTGGCGTCAAGGACGAAGGGCCGGCCACAACCAAGCGGCCCCGCGCACCCCACTAGAATCCCCATGCACAGCTTTACGAACCGGGGTTTCGCACTCGCCGCCAAATACCCAAGGGCTAATTAACACAGGCAATGTTTTATATAGGCGGTCGACATTGCTCATCCCGCCGCCTAATACCACAATATCAGGATCAAATAGGTTGATAACATGGGCTAATGATTTGGCCAAGCGACGCTCGTAATTGACCATTACCTGCTCAGCCAACACATCACCTTGTTCAACTAACGCCATGATCTCATGGCCCTTAAGTGGTTGACCACTCAGGCGAAAATAATCCGTAGCAAACCCCGTTCCGGAGACAAAAGTCTCAATACAGCCTGATTTCCCACAATAACAAGCTACTTCCTGCTGATACTGCCGCTCTTCGTCATCCTGCCACGGCAATGGGTTATGGCCCCACTCACCGGAAATACCATTACCACCAGCATGCACACGCCCATCAATGGCAATACCTGAACCACAACCCGTACCAATAATGACTGCAAATACCAGATGCTTTCCAGCACCTGCACCATCTGTTGCTTCAGATACAGCAAGACAGTTGGCATCATTCGCCAGACGCACCGGGCGAGAGAGAAGCGTTGACAGGTCTTTATCCAACTCTTGTCCATTCAGCCAAACTGAATTGGCATTTTTCACCTTCCCGGTGAAAGGAGAAAGTGTCCCGGGGATACCCACGCCAACACTGCCCTGCTCCCCAGTAGCCTTTTCTGCATCGGCGACTAATCCCGCAATTGCCTGCAAGGTTTTTTGATAATCATGGCGTGGGGTGTCGACCCTTTTACGGAAAAGCTCCAGCCCATCATTTGCTAAAGCAATAACTTCTATTTTGGTACCACCCAGAT